>NZ_MULM01000155.1:0-71885 GCF_002029345.1 Pseudomonas sp. VI4.1 | reverse complement strand
CCCGCGAAGGCGGTGTGTCAGTCAGGCGATGGGCTGTCTGACACACCGCCTTCGCGGGGCAAGCCTCGCTCCTACGGGGTATGTAGTCTTACATAACGTGCTTTTCAGGCTGGGGAATATGGCTCGCGCCAAGCACCGCCGGCAACAACCCGGCCCTTAGATCCCCGCCACTGGGCTGCTGATAAAGACTCAAGCCAAACTCCGGCAGCACCGCCAGCAGGTAATCGAAAATATCCCCCTGGATCCGCTCGTAATCGGCCCACACCGTGGTGCGGGTGAAACAATAGATTTCCAGCGGAATGCCTTGGGCGGTGGTCTGCATCTGGCGAACCATGCAGGTCATGTTCGGCTGGATTTCCGGGTGGCTCTTCAGATAGGCCAGCGCATAGGCGCGGAAGGTCCCGATATTGGTCATCCGCCGCCGGTTGGCCGACATCGCCGCGACGTTGCCCTGGGCTTCGTTCCAGGCCTTGAGTTCGGCCTGTTTGCGGCTGATGTAGTCGGTCAGCAGATGCACCTGGGCCAGCTTCTGTTCTTCGTCGTCGCGAATGAAACGCACGCCGCTGGCATCGATGAACAGGCTGCGCTTGATCCGTCGACCACCGGACTGCTGCATGCCGCGCCAGTTCTTGAACGACTCGGACATCAGGCGCCAGGTCGGGATCGAGACAATCGTCTTGTCGAAATTCTGCACCTTCACCGTGTGCAGCGTGATGTCCACCACATCGCCATCGGCGCCGACTTGCGGCATCTCGATCCAGTCGCCGACCCGCAGCATGTCGTTGCTGGTCAGCTGCACGCTGGCGACGAACGACAGCAGGGTGTCCTTGTAGACCAGCAGAATCACCGCCGACATGGCGCCCAGGCCTGACAGCAGCAACAGCGGAGAACGGTCGATCAGGGTGGCGACGATGATGATCGCGCCGAACACGAACAACACCATTTTCGCCAGTTGCACATAACCTTTGATCGAACGGGTACGGGCGTGTTCGGTGCGGGCATAGATGTCCAGCAGGGCGTTGAGCAGGGCGCTGACGGCCAGCACCAGGAACAGAATGGTGAACGCCAGCGCCACGTTGCCGAGGAACACCAGGCTGGTCTTGCCCAGTTCCGGTACCAGGTGCAGACCGAACTGGATCACCAGCGACGGCGTCATCTGTGCCAGGCGATGAAACACCTTGTTGTGGCGAAAATCGTTGATCCAGTGCAGCGCCGGTTGGCGGCCAAGTATTTTGGTCGCGTGTAGAATCAGGTAACGCGCCACTCGTCCGAGGGCCAGCGCCACCACCAGCAGCAACAGCAAGCCGAGGCTGGAATGCAGGAGCGGGTGCTGATCGAGAGCACCCCAAAGGTCTTGGACATTGAGCCAGAGCTGTTTGATATCCATGGGCAAAACGTATCTTCTGTAGGACGCGACGGGGCGATTAGAGCATTTAAGACGCTACGTATTACGTTTGGGGACAAATCAGGCAACAAAAAAGCCACTGTTTGCAGCCGTTTGTATAAAGAAACTCGGCCTGGGCGCTCGAAACCGTTACCCTATGCAGCTGTTTTTTTGTATTTCTTCGAGGTAGCACCCGTGTTTTCCCAATTCGCCCTGCACGAACGCCTGCTCAAAGCCGTGGCCGAGCTTAAATTTGTCGAGCCAACGCCTGTGCAAGCAGCGGCTATTCCGCTGGCGCTCCAAGGGCGTGACCTGCGGGTGACAGCGCAAACCGGCAGCGGCAAAACCGCTGCATTCGTTTTGCCGATCCTCAACCGCTTGATCGGCCCGGCGAAAGTCCGCGTCAGCATCAAGACCCTGATCCTGCTGCCGACCCGCGAGCTGGCCCAGCAGACCATCAAGGAAGTCGAGCGCTTTGCCCAGTACACTTTCATCAAATCCGGTCTGATCACCGGCGGTGAAGACTTCAAGGTCCAGGCCGCGATGCTGCGCAAAGTGCCGGACATCCTGATCGGTACGCCGGGGCGGATGATCGAGCAACTCAACGCCGGCAACCTCGACTTGAAAGAAGTTGAAGTCCTGGTGCTCGACGAAGCCGACCGCATGCTCGACATGGGCTTTGCCGAAGACGTGCAGCGTCTGGTGCAAGAGTGCACCAACCGCCAGCAGACCATGCTGTTCTCCGCCACTACCGGCGGTTCGGGCCTGCGCGAGATGGTCGCCAAGGTGCTGAACGACCCTGAGCACCTGCAGCTGAACAATGTCAGCGACCTGAATGCGACCACCCGTCAGCAGATCATCACCGCTGACCACAACCAGCACAAAGAACAGATCGTGAACTGGCTGCTGGCCAACGAGACCTATCAGAAGGCCATCGTGTTCACCAACACCCGGGCCATGGCCGACCGTATCTACGGCCGCCTGGTGGCGCAGGACTACAAAGCATTCGTGCTGCACGGCGACAAAGACCAGAAAGATCGCAAACTGGCGATTGACCGCCTGAAGCAGGGCGGCGTGAAAATCCTCGTCGCCACCGACGTCGCCGCGCGCGGCCTGGACGTTGACGGCCTGGACCTGGTGATCAACTTCGACATGCCGCGCAGCGGCGACGAGTACGTCCACCGCATCGGTCGCACCGGCCGCGCCGGCAACGATGGCCTGGCCATCTCGCTGATCTGCCACGGCGACTGGAACCTGATGTCGAGCGTCGAGCGCTACCTCAAACAGAGCTTCGAGCGCCGCACCATCAAGGAAGTCAAAGGCACCTACGGCGGACCGAAAAAGGTCAAGGCCTCGGGCAAAGCCGTTGGCGTGAAGAAGAAAAAGGTCGACGCCAAGGGCGACAAGAAGAAAACCGGCGCCAAGGCCCCGACCAAGCGCAAGATCGCCAACCGACCGAAGACCGACGCCCTGTCGCTGGTCAGCAAGGACGGCATGGCGCCGCTCAAGCGCCGCAAGCCGGAAGCGCCGGCTGCTGAGTAAGGCGTTGGTAGCGATGTAGAAAAAAACCCGGACAGCGTCCGGGTTTTTTTTATGCCTGGAAATCTGGTTGATCTTTTGATCTTTTGATCTGGCCTTCAACCCTCAGCTTTCTTTTCAGCCGTTCCCAGCTCCTTCAATCGCTGATCGATCAACTGGCACTTATCCGGCAAATCCTTGCTCGCAGTGCCAAGGTCCATTTTCTGCAGCTCGTCATTGATTTCCTTGGCCTTGGCCGGATTCTGCTCGGTGAGCTTGGCGACCTCCCTGGCCAGTTGTTCGCGTTTGGCCGTGGCTTCTTCTGGCGTGCAAGCAAATGCGGGGAGGGCGCAGGCGAGGGTGGCGGCGATGGTGAATTTCAGCAAGGTTTTCATAGGGCGAGCCTCAGTTCCGGTTAAGGCGGGTTATCCGGTTGAGGGGTCAAGCGTGGAAAAAGTTCAGCACCGGGAATGGGCGAATGCAGATTATCCTTGCAAGCTGCACCTGTGCGAGCTTGCTCGCGATAGCCGCGACTCGGTCCCCACGGTCTATTCCCCATGACAGCAGCTGGATGAAGCCTCACCTCCATACTGATCATGAAGCTGCACCCATTCCATGATTTGCTCTTCATTGCGGCCCTTGGGCGTCAGGTCCAGGTAGTTGTAGGCGCCGACCAACAGGTCGAGGCCGCGGGCGTAGGTGGAGTAGGTATGGAAGATTTCGCCGTCGTCGTTGCGATAAAACACGCTCAGGCCGGGGAGTTCTTCTTCGCTGCCGTCGGATTTTTCGTAGTTGTAGGTCGCCTTGCCGGCGGCGACGTCTTCGGCCCGAGCGGAAACACCGAAGTCGTAATTGAAATCGCAGCCTGCTGACGATACCCAGGCGAATTTCCAGCCCATGCGCCGTTTGAACGCCTGGAACTCGGCGAAGGGGGCGTGGGAAACCGCCACCACTGCCACGTCATGGTGGGCCAGGTGCTGGTTAGCTCCGTCGATATGGTCGGACAGGAAGGAGCACCCGGAACAGCCTTCGTCCCAGCCTTTGGCAAACATGAAGTGGTAAATGATCAACTGGCTGCGGCCGCCGAACAGATCGGCCAGTTTCAATTCGCCGTCAGGGCCCTGGAAACGGTAGTCCTTGTCGATTTTCACCCAGGGCAGGGCGCGACGTTCGGCGCTGAGTTTGTCCCGTTCCCGGGTGAAGGCTTTTTCGTTGGCCAGGTGTTGTTTACGGGCGGCGAGCCATTCTTCTCGGGAGACGACGGGATGATTCTGAATGTTCATGGGTTTCTCCTGCGGGATGCGGGGAGGTAACTGACACAGCTAGTCGTTTGACCTGTGCCGAATTCGACATACCGCCGGTCGGTGCTGTTCAAAAGCTATTCAATACCTCGGCTGAACGGCTGCGCACGCTGTCGGTCACAACCTATGTAAGCCATCTCACTCACGGGCGCTGGAGGTTGATCAGGATGACGACTTATAACTGGGATTTGATTGAACGCTTGCTGCACGAAGTACAGAACGGTGCCAGCAGCTTTACGCCACGGCCTTATGCCGAACAACTTGCGGCCGAGAAAGCGACTGAAGGCGAGCAGACGGAAAACCTGGATCACCTGAAAGCGGTGGCTGGCGAGTACGAAAAATTGCTGCTGGAGCGCGGCTATATCGAGCCTCGGCCTGAAGAACAGGGAGGCACTGGCTCGAACTACATTTTGACGCCACGGGGCTCGAGTTTATTGAGCCTGATCGACAGCAGCATTCCGGGCAATGACCATCCGCGCCAGGTGCTGGATGAGCAGGACGATGCGCTGGACGAGGTGACGTTTGATCAAGTGGCGTCGAAGGCGCAGATCGCCTGAGCCCCACGCCAGCTCCTACAGGGGGGGGCTAACCTTGTCGGGCCGCTTTCAAACATTTCAAATCATTGAAATCCTTGCGCACCCCGTCGATCTTCTTCAGTAATCGCTGCCGTTGCTCCGGCGTACTTTCAGCCAGCAAGTCCACGAACAGCGACTGCGCCTGGGCTTCGGTGTTGGCGTAGGCCTGGCGATAGGCGGGTGTCCACAACGCCTCTCGATTGACCAGAAGCGTCTCGATGCGCTGTGGGAATTGCGGGCTCTGGCGCTGCGCGACCGCCGCACTGAATTGCTTTTGCCAATGGACGCGGTTAGCGATCCATTGCGTGTTCTGATCGCCCAGGGCATTTGACCAGGCGACTACTCGTTGCTGTTGGGTCGGGCTGAGCGGGCCGAGCCAATCATTCAGGCGCTTTTCCATGCGTTGGCCACGCTCCTTGATTTGCTGATCAAGCGACGGTTTGAGGTATTGCTCCTGGCGTTTGCGCTGGTCTTTGGCGAAGGCGTCGTTCATTTCCGCGACTTGCTGGTCATTCAGCCCCTGCAACAACTCGATGGCTGATGGGGTGATTTCCCGGGCTGTCTGGGCGATGGCCTGTTTGGCTTCCTGAGTGCGGGCTTGCAGCGCAGCGTCGGTGACCTGGTTGCGCTGGACCATGTCCTGCAAGCGGTCCAGCCAGTCGAGGTAGCCCGGCAGCTGCGTGGTGCAGTGCCAGCTCAGGTGCTCTCGCAGGCGTTCGTTGAACCAGTCTTTCTGCTCGCCGTTCATATTCAGGTAATCGCCGAGCGACCACGGGATGATCACGTCGAGATTGCGATAGGCCAGGTCCATGCGGCTGCACGCGCCGAGGGCGAGACTGAGGGTGATAACGACGGCGAGGCACTTCAACCAGCGCGACATGGGCAAGTCCTTGCGAATGCGTGGGTTTTCATGTGGACGCTGGATGAGCCCGCCAGTTCAGCCAATCAATAGAAGGCATGTTGCGCTTTCAGGGTGACCAGGCCATCGCACTGGCTGTTGTGCCCGGAATAAGCGGAACAGTCGCTGCCGCTGAGGCTGGAGTCGCTGTAGATCAGGTCCAGGTCGATGCCCATGAAGGGACGGGAGAGCGTCACTGACCAATCGGTGAAACTGCCGACATATCCACCCTCGACGGACACCGGAACGTTGAGCCGATGGGTGGTGTATTTCATGCTGACCCCGATGCCGAACGGCTGATTTCCGCTCAGGTCGGCGAATACCGTACTGTTGCGTTTGTCCGGATCGTTGCTTAACGCCGCGCCAAACCGACTGCCCAGCAGGGTCAGGCCACCGAAAAGCTCCTGGCTGTCGAGCGTCTCCACTGTCGGGTAACTGTAATGGATCATGCCGACTTCGTAGCCGAGGCTGTGGTCGAAGGGCTGTTTAAAACCCATGTAGGAATCGACTTCAAGGTTGTTACCCGGGCTCAAGCCCGCGCTCGGTGACCATTGGCCCACGTAGAATCCGCTATCGTGGCTCAGGTCGAGACCACCGTGGAACGAGCCGGTGCTGGAAGGTTGGACCAGGCCCTGGGCCATGCTGCGACTGGGGGTGGTGCCCAGCTTGAGGTCGAAGGCGCCCAGCTCACGCTGGAAGATTTGCGCATTGGCGAACGGACACGCCAGCAGGCTGGCGAGCAGGAACAGAGAGGGTTTGAGCATGCGTCACTCCATGAACAGCGAGGTGCAGGAAAAAAAACCTGCTGAAACGCTTGATCTAGACGTGTGCAAGGATACCGGCGAATGCTCGGCATTGATGGCCGTTCGTCGATTTTTGATAGATGGGTGTTGGGCGGGATGTTGCGGAAGGGTTCCAGTCCAAGCGCTTCAACGCTCAAAGCGCTTAGGGACCAGTTATCTCGGAGAGATTCTGTAGCGTTACTTTTTGCCCAATGTGATCTGCTTGGACGGGCCGAACGTCTGGCCGCTGACGCCTTTGGCAATTTGCTGGATCTCCCCGCCGGACTTGAGGAACGCAGCGATCTGGTTGTTGATCGATTCGCTGGTTTCAACGGCTGGAGCTGGCTTTGCTTTGCTGTTGGATGCTTTTACACGCATGGCGGCCATTAACCTGTAGAAATTAACTTGGCCAGGCATAGTACAGGAAATACTTGACAATTGCTTGGTAAATATCCTCCCGAAATACTCGTCGCAGGTCAGTGATGAATCGCAAGTTATTATTCGGGAAATGCCCCTAAGCTGCTGTTTTAACTAAAAACTACAGCTTGAAAGTGACGGTTTTTGCCTGGCTGACAGCCGCGGGCAGCGTCAGCGCGGCCAGACGAGTGGCCAGGCGTGCGGGATAAAAATCAGGAAAATTAAGGGCTTCAGAGGATTTTCCTGCGCCATCGGGCTGGCCGCCGAACGCGACCCGCAAAACCGGGTAGAATGCCGCCCACGCAATGAGGGTATTTGGACATGGCTTTAGTCGGGCGTTACAACAGTTTGCAAGTGGTTAAACACACTAACTTCGGTTTATATCTGGACGGTGGCGCGGACGGCGAAATCCTCCTGCCCAATCGTTATATTCCCAAGGATATTCCCAGCGAAGATGAAGACTGGCTCAACGTTTTTGTTTATCTGGACAGCGATGACAAACTCATCGCAACTACCGAAAAACCGAAAGTGCAGGTCGGTGAATTCGCCAGTTTGAAAGTCGTTGAAGTCAACAGCATCGGGGTTTTCCTGGATTGGGGCTTGCCGAAGGATCTGTTGCTGCCGTACTCCGAAGAAAAACGTCAGATGACCGCTGGCGAGTATGTCGTGGTGCACGTCTACCTCGACAAGCACACCCGCCGCATCACGGCGACGGCGCGCCTGGACCGCTACCTGGACAAGACCCCGGCCAGCTACACCCCTGGCCAGGAAGTTGATTTGCTGGTCGCCGAAGCCACCGACATGGGGTTCAAGGCGATCATCAACAACAAGCACTGGGGCCTGATCCACAAGAACGAAATCTTCAAGTTCATGCGCGCCGGTAAGGAAGAAAAGGGCTTTATCAAAGAAGTCCGGGCCGATGGCAAGATCAGCCTGAGCCTGCAACCGGTCGGCGAAGAAGCGGCCACCAGCCTCAATTCGAAGATTCTCGCCAGGTTGCGTGACAACAACGGCACACTGCCGGTGAGCGACAAGAGCGATCCGACGGTGATCACCAGCATGTTTGGTGTCAGCAAGGGCAACTTCAAAAAGGCGATTGGTGCGTTGTACAAGAACGGCCAGATCGTGATTCATGCCGACCGCATCGAATTGAGCTGACCCCGGCCGCCCCCCCCTGTAGGAGCGAGCTTGCTCGCGATGGTCGTCAACGATGACGCGGGTTTTCTGGTTAAACGCGGCGACTTGAAGTCCATCGCGAGCAAGCTCGCTCCTACAGGGGGGGGGCGCGTACGCTGAACGGCGCGGCAGCTCCAGGTAATCGTCGGCCCCCCCCCGCAATCACTTCCAGAAAATGACGTAACCAGGAAGCCGAATGTCTCTGACAGACGGCATTTTCTGCCCATCTGGTTAATAATCGGCAGCATGATTTTTCGCCCCGACGCTTTCTCAGCAAAAAAACCGGGGCTTTGCTTCTACTGTCGAGTCACTGCCATGGATTGTGTTGTCGAGGTGTTCCGGTGAGCGCCACCCGGCGTAGCGCCGACGGGTTTGCCCTGCAAGTGATGATGGGGCTGTGCCTGATCTGGGGCGTTCAGCAAGTGATGATCAAATGGGCGGCGCCCGACATTGCCCCGGTCATGCAAGCGGTAGGGCGGTCGGGCATCTCGGCATTGCTCGTAGGCCTGCTGCTGTGCTGGAAGGGGGGGTGGGATCAGGTCGGCAGAACCTGGCGCGGCGGTTTGCTGGCCGGTTCACTGTTCGGTCTGGAGTTTTTGTTCATTTCCGAAGGCCTGCAACTGACCACGGCCGCACACATGTCGGTGTTTCTTTACACCGCGCCGATCTTTACCGCGCTGGGTGTCAACTGGCTGTTGCCGAGTGAACGTTTGAGACCTCTCCAGTGGCTGGGCATTTTCCTGGCATTCGTCGGGATTGTCATCGCATTTGCCGGCGGGGTGTCCTGGGACAATCTCGATCGGCGCATGCTGCTGGGCGATGCATTGGGGGTGCTGGCCGGCGCGTCATGGGGCGCGACGACCGTGGTGGTGCGCGCCTCGCGCCTGTCGGAAGCGCCGGTGACCCTGACCCTGTTTTATCAGCTGATCGTCGGTTTCGTCGGCCTGCTGCTGATTGCGATCCTCAGCGGCCAGGTCGGCCACGTCAGCCTGACCACGGTGGCGGTCGCCAGCGTGCTGTTTCAAGGATTGGTGGTGTCGTTCTTCAGTTACCTGACGTGGTTCTGGCTGCTGCGCCGTTATCTGGCAGCGAACCTGGCGGTATTTTCCTTCATGACGCCATTGTTTGGCGTCACGTTCGGCGTGGTGCTGCTGGGGGATGAATTGAGTCTCAACTTCGTCGTCGGCGCGGTGCTGGTGCTATTGGGCATCACCTTTGTCAGTGCTGAGCAATGGGTGCGCCGTCGTTTGCGCAAAGCCCTGGGGCAGCACTGACGGTGGCAGGTAGCCCAGCACCCGGGCCCATGGGAATGCGTGGATAAAGCGGCGACAGACGGTCCATCCGGCGGCCCCGACTCGCGTTCAGCTGATGGCTTGAACTAATGGTCAGGTATTTGGATCAATTCAGTAACAGATCGTTGCCACTTTTGGCGAGCATTGCGCAGGACTTCGGACTATTATCATTGCGAAGGGGCTGCAGAATTTTCAGCCGCTCGGCACTACCCTGAAGGGGGCACCATGAAAGAGAAAATCCAAAACTGGCTGCATGACCTGGGTGTCGCACTCGGTTTGATCGAACCGCCTCTGCAACCTGTACCTATTCGTACTGACGACGAACAGCGCCGACGCCAGCAGCGTCGCCGGTAACGCGTCCGGGTCTGAAAAGATCGCAGCCTACGGCAGCTCCTACAGAGCAGCTCCTAAAGGGGAGTAGCGCAAAGGTTGCGATTGCGAGTGTTCCTGTTGGAGCTGCAACAGGCTCGGGCCGCGTACGGACGATCTTGGCGGACTACAGGCTCCATTCAATAGGACGGTATTCAATGCCGCCCGATCTCCAGCAAAAACCGGCTCAAGTCATTCACCGTCCTGGCAGTCTTGAGCAGTTGGTCCTCTTCGGCGGTAAACGCCGTCAGATCCAGCTCATCTTCCAGATGGATGATCAGCTCTTCGATATCCTCCTTATCCAGTCCCAACTGCGCCAGGCTGCTGTTGTCGTCGAAGTCATCCTGACCCTCCAGCAGGCGACTGATGAAGCGATGCACGGCGGCGCGAACGGCGGCTTTTTTCATGGTTGTCTTCGAGGGCGTTATTGTTGTTGTCCCTGCGCTTGAGTACAGCAGGCTTCAGCCGTGCGAGCGCTGCCACTCGTCAATCATCGTGCGTAGACGCTCCCCGGAAAAACTGCCGAAGTGCCCGCCGTGCACGGTGCGGATCGACAACGCACGCAAGCGCTGCAGGCTGCGGGCATAGTCGTCGAGGTTGGAGTGGTAGGCATCTTCGATCAGCGGCCCGTCGTAGATGATGTCGCCACTGAACAGCGTCTCGGTCGCCGCCTCGTAAAGGCTGATGCCGCCCGGTGAGTGCCCTGGTGTGTGCAACACGTGCAGGACCCGATTGCCCAGGTCCAGCACGTCGCCTTCTTCAATCATTCCCGTGGCCGGTGCGGCCTTGACCCGGTATTCGGCATAGCACAACGGGCAGTCGGGGTGAGCCTCGAACATCTCGTCACCGACAAAGGCGGTGCTGAGGGTGTTGTCACCGTCCGGCGCGGCGAGGATCTGCGCCTCAGCCGGGTGCACCAGGCGTTCGGGGAACTCGTGGTGGCCGGCAATGTGGTCGAAATGGCAATGGCTGGCCACGGCCACCAGCGGTCGCTCGGTGATCCACGGCAATTGCTCGCGCAAGCTCACCAGCCCGGAACCGCTGTCCAGCAGCAGGTCCTTGTCGCGACCCTGGATGTGCCAGAGATTGCAGCGATAGAACGGGCGGATGTAGGGCTCGTGAATCAGGCGAATGCCGTCACTGAGCTGCTTCACCTCGAACCACTGATCGCGGCTGACGATCTTCATAGGCAGATTTCCTTCAGGCGAAAAAAAACGAGTGTGGCAACCGACGCCACACCCGTCGAAGAAAGCATCAAGTCGTTATGGAAAGCTTAGGCGGCGCTGGCCACCGCTGCGGGCTGACGGGACAGCAGGCTGACCACGACGAAACTCACCAGGCCGACGCCGAGGCTGTAGTAGATCGGGGTGTTGGCGTCCATGCCGTCCTTGATCATGAACACCAGCGCGGTGGCAAAACCCAGGCCCATGCTGGCGATGGCGCCGGCGGTGGTGGCGCGTTTCCAGAAGATCGCACCCATCAGCGGGATCAGCATGCCGCCTACCAGCAGGTTATAAGCCAGGGTCAGGGCGCTGATCACGTCATTCACGACCAGGGCGATACCGAGCACGGCCATACCGGTCAACAGGGTGAACAAGCGGCTGATGGTCACGTTCGACTGTTTGCCGCCACGCAGTTTCGGCAGCAGGTCTTCGGTCAGGGTGGTGGACGCGGCCAGCAGGCCGGCGCTGGCGGTGGACATCATGGCGGCCAGGGCTGCGGCAATCACCAAGCCACGGATGCCGTCCGGCAGCGAGACTTTGACGATGGCGGCGAAGGCGTTGTTGACGTTGTCCAGGTCCGGGATCAGGACGTGGGCGGCCATACCTATCAGGGCGCAGACCAGACCGTAAATGATGCAGTAGATGCCTGCCGAGGTACCGGCATACTTCGCGACTTTTTCGCTCCTGGCGGTGAATACCCGTTGCCAGATGTCCTGACCGATCAGGATGCCGAAGAAGTAGATCATGAAGTAGGTAATGATGGTGTCCCAGCCGATGCTGGTGAAGCTGAAGCTCGCCGCCGGCAATTGCGCGACCAGTTGATCCCAGCCACCCACGCGGTACAGGCAGATCGGCAGCAGTACAAACATCAGGCCGACGGTCTGGATACCGAACTGCACGATGTCGGTCAGGGTCAGCGACCACATGCCGCCGATGGTCGAGTAGATCACGACGATACCACCGCCGAGCAGCACGGAAATCCAGAACGGCAGGCCGAACAGTACTTCCAGCACGGTACCGATGGCCAGGATCGAGGTCACGCCGATCATCAAGGCGTAGGCGAGCATGATGGTGGCGCTGGCGGTACGGGCCATCGGGTTGTAGCGTTTTTCCAGCACCTGGGTGACGGTGAACACTTTCAGTTTCAGCAGCGGTTTGGCGAGGAACAGGTTAAGCGCGACGATCCCGCAACCGAGGGCCGCGCACAGCCAGAAACCGGAGATGCCATGTACGTAACCCAGGCGCACGGTGCCCACGGTGGACGCGCCGCCGAGGACGGTGGCGGCCATGGTGCCCATGTACAGGCTCGGGCCGAGGTTACGACCGGCGACCAGGTAGTCCTCGTGGGTCTTGGCCTTGCGCATGCCGTAGTAGCCGAGTATCAGCATCGCTGCGGCATAGATGAGTACGACGAATAAATCCAAAGCCATGATGGCGTGTCTCCGATTGTCTTTTTTATGGTGAGGCGAAAATCAATTTTTTGTGTAGGAGCGATGCTTGCTCGCGAAAGAAGTACCGCGGTCGGTCAGGTCGATCGCGTTATCGTTCTGCGCGGGCAAGCCTCGCTCCTACACCATCGCCGGTTTAGCGAGCGAATCCGTGCCCATGCTGCGTGAATCATTCGGCCCGAACACCGCCGCCGGTTCCGGGAACAGGCTCAGCAACGCCAGGTACACCAGCGACGCCAGGCCCAGGGTCACCGGCAGGCTGACATCGATGCCACCCGCCAGATCACCCAGGGGTCCGACAAACTGCCCTGGCAGGTTCACAAAGCACAGGCCGACCAGTGCGCTCGGGATCCAGGCCCCCAGCCCGCGCCAGTTCCAGCCATGGGTGAACCAGTAACGACCGCCTTTCTCGCCGCGGGTGAACACCTGCAGGTCATCCGGGCAGTAGAAGCCGCGACGCACCAGCAGACCGATGATCATGATCACCATCCACGGGGTGGTGCAGGTGATGATCAGCACGGCGAAGGTCGATACGCTCTGCACCAGGTTCGCCGCAAAGCGCCCGATGAAGATGAAGGCAATCGACATCACGCCGATCAGCAACGTCGCCTTGACCCGCGACAGCACACGAGGGAATACGCTGGACATGTCCAGCCCGGTGCCATACAGCGAAGTGGTGCCGGTGGACATGCCGCCGATCACCGCAATCAGGCACACCGGCAGGAAGAACCAGCTCGGCGAGACCGCCAGCAGACCGCCGACGTAGTTGTTGGCGGCGATGTAGTCCGGCGCCTTGATCGCCACGATGGTGGCGGTGGTCAGGCCGAACAGGAACGGGATGAAAGTGGCGATCTGCGAGATCACCACAGCCGCCATGATCCGGCGCTTGGAGGTGTCACGCGGGATGTAGCGCGACCAGTCACCGAGGAACGCGCCGAAGGAAATCGGGTTGCTCATGGCGACCAGCGCAGCGCCGATGAAGGCCGCCCAGAACCCCGGTTGCCCCAGGCTGACGGTGCCTGCGTAGTTCACATCGAAAGGCCCGGCAAAAGCGAAGATGCCCAGCAGGAACAGCAGGCTGGCGCTCCACACCGCGATCTTGTTGACCCACAGCAGGAAGCGGAAGCCATAGATGCAAACGGTCAGCACCAGAATCGCGAACAGGCCGTAGGCCAGGCCCAGGGTCAGGTCGGTCTCCGGAAGACCGATCAGGCGCTTGGCACCACCGATCAGCGCATCCCCCGAACTCCACACCGAGAGCGAGAAGAAGGCGATGGCGGTCAGCAACGACAGAAACGACCCGACGATCCGCCCGTGCACGCCGAAATGCGCACCGGAAGACACGGCGTTGTTGGTGCCATTGAGCGGGCCGAACAGGCCCATGGGCGCGAGGATCAGCGAGCCCAGCAGCACACCGAGCACAATCGCCAGGACGCCCGCCTGGAAAGACAGGCCGAACAGTACCGGGAAACTGCCGAGCACGGCCGTGGCAAAGGTGTTGGAACCGCCGAAGATCATCCGGAACAAGTCCGTCGGACCAGCGGTGCGTTCGTTGTCCGGGATCTGTTCGACCCCGTGGGTTTCAATCTGCGTAAGGCTTTGGTCGTTGTTGTTGTTATTCATGATCTGCTCCGATCATAAAGGCGCGCTCATCGTGCGTGAGCGTCACCTGTTTGGCTAAGGGGGTGGCAGCCCTTCCGGCATCGCGGACAAATGTTCGTGGCAGGCCAGCCATAGGCCTTGTTGTTGTCGGCGAAACACAATCGTCTCGCGCTCCTGGCTGAAGTGTTGCTCCCCTTGCATGCGCAGCTCGGTGGCCACGTCATGGATGAAAATCGCCACATCACCCTGCAGGCTGACGAAGGCGTTGCTCGAGGTGCACGCAAGCACCTCGAAGCCATCCTCGGCGCGCCAGGTGTCCCACAACGCCTGATAGGCATCGCGCGACAGCAGGGGCTGCTCGAGGGTGTAGAACACGAAGCTGGCATCGGCGCTGAACGCGCCGAAGTAGGCTTCGCGATCGTTACGGGCGAAGGCTGACACCAGATCGGCGGCGGCTTTCAAAACCTGATCACGTTCGTGATGACCGATCCTCAGCGGTGGGCCACGCCAGGCAGTACGCAAAGCATTTCGTACAGCAGGTTGGCGGCCAGCAGCGAGGTGTTGCCGGTGGTGTCGTAGGCGGGCGAGACTTCTACCAGATCGCAACCGATCAGGTCGAGGCCTTGGCAGCCGCGAATGATCTCAATCGCCTGAATGGTCGTCAGACCACCGATTTCCGGGGTGCCGGTGCCTGGTGCCCAGGCTGGGTCGATGCCGTCGATGTCAAAAGTCAGGTACACCGGACCGCCGCCGACTTTCTCGCGGACTTCAGCCATCAGCGGGGCCAGGGATTTGTGCCAGCACTCTTCAGCCTGAACCACACGGAAGCCTTGTTTACGGCTCCAGTTGAAGTCTTCGGAGGTGTAACCCTGAGCGCGCAAGCCGATTTGCACCACGCGATCGCAGTCGATCAGGCCTTCTTCGGCGGCGCGACGGAAGGTGGTGCCGTGGGCGACTTTCTCGCCAAACATGTGGTCGTTCACATCGGCGTGAGCGTCGATGTGCACCAGGCCGACTTTGCCGTGCTTCTTGTGGATGGCACGCAGGATCGGCAGGGTGATGGTGTGGTCGCCGCCCAGGGTCAGCGGGATCACGTTGTGTTCGAGGATGGCGTCGTAGGATTCTTCGATGATCCGCACGGCGTCCAGCAGGTTGAACGTGTTGATCGCCACGTCGCCGATGTCGGCAACCGACAGCGAGTCGAACGGGGCGGCGCCGGTGGCCATGTTGTACGGGCGGATCATTACCGATTCAGCGCGGATTTCACGTGGCCCGAAGCGGGTGCCGGGACGCAGGGAGGTGCCGATGTCCAGCGGCACGCCAACGAAGGCGGCGTCGAGGCCGGCAGCGGTAGGTACATGGGGGAGTCGCATCATGGTGGCGATGCCGCCGAAGCGCGGCATTTCGTTGCCGCCCAGTGGTTGGTGAAGAATCTTGTCCACGGGTAGGGCCTCATCGTCGTTGTTTTATTATGTCGGTTGCGCCGTTCGGGGAGAGACGGGCACCGCTGTGGGCCGATTCTGCGAAATGTAGTGGCCGGGAAGAATCGCTACGGGCAAATACTTAGTTCAGATTTTTCTAAACTATCGGTTTGAAGGGCGATAGACTCTCGGCTTGAGAGATGTATTGCCCGGGTGGGCCGTTCGCCAGCAAGCCGGCTCCTACAGGTCGGCGCTAGTCGTGAATGTTGCTTGCCCCCTGTAGGAGCCGGCTTGCTGGCGATCGGTTGTGCAGCAACTGCCATGCAGACAACCCAGACTCAACTGAACCTGCACGGAGCCCCCATGGCCAACGCTTTACCCGACCTGAAACTGTTGCGCATCTTCGTCAGCGTGGTCCGTCATCAGGGATTCGCCAACGCCCAGCAGGAGCTCAACCTCTCGACCTCGGCCATAAGCACTTACATGAGCCAGCTCGAGGCGGCCCTCGGCCTGGTGCTGTGCCATCGCGGTCGCGGCGGCTTCAGCCTGACCAGCAAGGGTGAATTGTTCCATCAGGAAACCTTGCGACTGCTCGGCGAACTCGAAGGTTTCGAGCAGTACGCCGCCGCCCTCAAGGGCGAACTGCGCGGTACGCTGAACCTGGGGGTGATCGACTCCACCGTCAGCGACAAGGCCTTGCCCTTTGCCGAAGCCATCGGCGCCTACACCCAGGAGCACCCGGCGGTGCATTTGCACTTGTCGGTCATGAGCCCCTACGAACTGCAGCTCGGCGTGCAGGACAATCGCCTCGACCTGGCCATCGGCGCGTTCTCCACGCGCATGAGCGGGCTGGTCTACATGCCGCTGTACCGTGAGCAGCACTGGTTGTATTGCAGCAGTCGGCATCCGCTGTTCACCGAACGGCGTATCCCCGAGCAGGTCATCACCCAGCAGCGCATGGTCGGCCGGGGTTACTGGAGCCAGGCGGAACTGGCGCGCCATGGCTTCAAACACAGCGCGGCAACGGTGGAAAGTATGGAGGCGCAGCTGATTCTGGTGCTCTCCGGCGCCTATATCGGTTACCTGCCGGAACACTACGCCCAGGCCTGGGCCGACAAGGGCGACTTGCGGGTGCTGCTGCCGGCGACGTTCGGTTATCAGGCGCCATTTTCGATGATCGTGCGCCGTGGCCGCAGTCGCGAGCCGCTGATCCAGACCTTTCGCGACTTGCTTAAAGCGCAACTGAATCAGGCTTGAGACGATGTCCAGAATCCAATGCCCGCGCTGCCTGCGCCCACAGAGTCATTGCCTGTGCCCGCTGATTCCGAGTCTCGATAGCCGCACGCGGGTATTGCTGCTTCAGCATCCGAGCGAAGTGAACCATGCGCTGAACACCGCGCGGTTGGCGGCGTTGGGCTTGAACAATGCCGAGCTGATCGTGGGCGAGGTGTTCGAGGAGTTGCCCGCGTTGTTGAATCAACCGGGCTATCGGGCGCGGCTGTTGTTTCCTGCCGACGATGCGCAGCCGTTGCAGGCCTACACCGAAACCGGGGAACCGTTGCTGCTGGTGGTGCCGGACGGCACCTGGCGCAAGGCGCGCAAGATGCTGCACCTCAATCCGTTGCTGGCGGCGTTGCCCAGAGTGACCCTGGTTGCGGGGGGCGTATCTCGCTATCGGCTGCGCAAGGCGCCGGGGGCGGGGGCGTTGTCGACGGTGGAAGCGATTGTCCAGGCGTTGCAGACGCTGGAAGCGCCTGTCAGTTTTGAACCGTTGTTAAAGCCGTTCGAAGCGTTGATCGAGGGGCAGATTGCGGCGATGGGGGAGGAGGTCTTTCAGCGTAATCATGGGCCGAGATGATCATCGCTTGTGCGGCCCTCATCGTCGGATCGCCGCCCGGAGCAAGCCCGCGAAGAATGATAACGCGGTCCACCCGCTGAAAAATCACATCGGCTCCGGCGGCCCGATCAACCGCCCCATCACACCAAACACCCCCAACTCCCTGATCACTTCCAGCTCCGCTTTGCTCTCGACCATTTCCGCAATCAACGGCAAATCGATGCTGTTCGTCGCCCGGAAAATCGCCTCGATGAACAGCCGCTTGTCTGGCTGCTTATCGATGCCCCGAATATAGGCCCCGTCGATCTTCAGGTAAGCCAGCCCCAGTTGCGTCAGGTTGCCGATCTGGCTGAAGCTGCCACCAAAATGCTGCAAACCGATGCGGTAGCCAGTGTTGAGCAAACTATGGCTCAGACGCTGCAATTGCTCTGGAGGAGGCAGTTGGCGTTCGTCGATTTCCAGGGTCAGCAGCGCGGCCAGTTCAGGCAGTGATTCAAGCATTTCAAGGATCTTGTGCAGTTGCGCCTGGTCGCGCAGGGTGCTGCCGGACAGGCTCAACGCCAGGGGCCAGCGGTTGACCAGGAGGTAGTCGAGGGTGGCTTCGAGCATGATCAGGTCGAACCGCGCCGACCAGCCGAGGCGTTCGATCCATGGCAGGAAATGCCCGGCGGCAACCGCTTCGCCCCGGGGATCGAGCAGGCGCGCGAGGACTTTGTGATGCAGCACCTGGCTGGTGTCGGCGCATTGCACCACCGGTTGAAAATACAGGCGCATCTTGCCTTCGGTCAGGGCATCGTCGATCCAGGTTTGCCAGTCGTGTTGGGGCTGATTTGGCGCGCTGACGCTGTGGCTCAGCAGCCTCCATGGCCGCTCGGGGTGGCCCTGGGCTTCAGTCAGCGCCTGATCCAGCCGCAGCAGCACATCCCTGGCCGACTCGCCGGGCCGGAAGGCGACCATGCCCAAATGCGCCACCGGCATGCAGTCGCTGGCGCCGGTCAGGCGCAGGTTTTCCAGGGTGGCGCTGATTTCGGCGGCCAGGAGTGCGGCATCCTGGCTGCCCAGACCGGGTGTCAGCAGGCTGAATTCGCCACCGCGATTACGCGCCGCCAGCCAGGTACGACGCTCCGGTACCTGAGTCAGACGCATCAGCAAGTCACCGACGGTGCTGATCAAGGCGTCGGTGCGCTGGCCACCGAGGCGCTGGTTGAGGCCGACCAGATCATTGATTCGCAGCATCAGCAAATGGCCGTCACTGCTCTGCTCGCCGACCAGCAAATGGTCGGCCAGCTGTTCATCCAGCAAACGCCGGTTGGCCAGGCCGGTCAGGCTGTCCTGATAGGATTGCGCCCGCAATTTTTCACTGCGCGCGGCCTCCTCGGTGAACAGCGCCTTGAGTTTCTCGACCATCTGGTTCATGGCCAGCACCACGCGTTTCAGTTCAGGCGTACGCGCAGTCTCGGCAGGCTGAGGTACTCGCGTTTGCAGATGGCTTCGGCCTGTCTGACCATGGCCTCGAGCGGACGAAATTGCCGCCGCAACAACCAGTCACCGAATACGGCGCTGAGCAATCCGCACAACAACAACCAGATCAGGCTGCCCAGTGTGCTGTCCCAGAGCCTGGCCAGGGCGAACTGTGGATTGCTCAACACTTCGACGCGCGCGACCTGTTCCCAGCCGCGCATGATCAGCGCATCGGCGCCCTGTGGATGCAGCTTGACCAGACTGACAAACCAGCCGGGAACGTCCTCGGCCAATGCCGCTGCGCTGCGCTCGACCAGCACCTGCTCATTCTCGATGTCGATGATCCGGATGCTGCTGAAATAGCCGCTGTCGAAAATCGAACCGACCATCGACTGGATCATTGCCGGGTCGTGGATTTGCGCGGTCAGCGATAACCCCAACGCCGTGGCGGTGTCCTGGGCGTGGGAGCGCAACTGGCCGAGCATCTGCTCGCGGGAGCTTTCCAGGCTGACAAAAAAACTGCCGCTGATCGCCACCAGCAGGAACAGGCAAATGGCGAGAAACAATTGTTTGCGCAGTGACATGGACACGCTCCTTGCTGTGTCGACTGGCGGTGGGCATGTCTGACTACTCGGGTGCAGATGCGTGAAGTCTAGGCGGTGTTTTGGCGAGGGAGGGCAAATCGTCGGCTTAAGATTTGTGCAGGGTTTTCTGCCTGAGGATATAAACCGTCACCAGCACTGCACTGGTCAGCATGAACGCGCGTGCCCATGGCAGTGGCACCAGGTAACAGGAAAGCAGGATGCTCGCCCACATCAGGCCGATGGCATACACCTTGCCCTTGAGCGGGATGCCATTGCCATCGAGGTAGTCGCGAATCCACGGCCCAAGCCACGGGTGCTCCACCAGCCACTGGTAAAAGCGCGGGGAACTGCGGGCAAAACAGGCCGCCGCCAGCAGCAGGAAGGGCGTGGTGGGCAACACCGGCAGGAAAATCCCGATCACCCCCAGCGTTACGCTCAGCCAGCCGATGGCCAGCAGTACGTAACGCAACATCAGGGAGCGGTTGCCTATGGGATTGTCCATAGGCAAGACCTTAGTGGTGACGTGGCTTGAGGATCGCCGGTTTTTCGTCGGGCGCCTGGCACAGCAGGTACAGCGCGGTCAGGGCTTCCGGGATCTGCACGATCATGTCGTCCATCAGGTTGGCGTCTTTGGCGATGTCTTCGAACTCAGGCTGTTCGTCGAACAGACCCGAACCGACCATGATCGGCAGCAGCATTTCGCTGACTTCGTCTTCGGCGGTTTCGAACCAGGCCGCTTCGCGCAGGAACACGCCTTCCATGAAACCGATGCACCAGCCGCGCAGGTCGGAATCATCCGGCTCTTCGCCCAGGTCCAGGTCGCAAGGCAGCTCGAACTCTTCGTCGGACGCCAGTTGGCGGGCGATGTGCGCCTTGAGGGCCAGCAGGGTGGATTCGATCGCTTCACGCTCGGTGTCGTCGGCGTAATGCGGCTCTTCAGCGAAGAGCGCGTCGATCCATTCACGGTCGGGAACGCTTTCGGAACAGATCGACAGCGCAGTGAGGTAGCCGTGGGCGGCCACGTAGTCCAGCGCCTCGTCATGCAGTTCGTCGGCGTCGAGGAAGACTTGCAAACGGGTTAGTTGCTCAGCGAAGGACATTAAAGGGCTACCTTGGGGAATTAAACAGATGCGGGAATTCTAGGCCTTCTTGAGCAGTCAGGCCAGCCGCGCGGGATATTTGCTCCCCGGCACACTGCTCCTGCAGGGTGGAAAACGCCGAACCCTATGTAGGAGCTGGCTTGCCGGCGAAGGCGTCTTCATGGGCGATGCAAGGCTTGAGGCCGCCTTCGCTGGCAAGCCAGCTCCTACAGGAGGTTCGGTATTGGCTTGCGTGTGTCTTCTCAGCGGCACCCTGTGGCGGACAGGCGTCGGGTATACTCGCGCGTTTTGTGATGCCCTGCTGGCGCCACGGCTGAGATGTGAAGCGTCATGCAATGCGCACTTACTATTCGTCAGTGCAGCCTGCGTGGTTCTGAACCAGTCTTGCAGGGATGTTTTTGGTGATTTCTGGAGTTTTTATGCTCGAACAGGCTCAACGCGTCCTCAAGGACATCTTCGGCTACGACAGTTTCCGTGGCCGCCAGGGTGCAATCATTGAGCGCGTGGCCAGCGGCGGCGACGCCCTGGTGCTGATGCCTACCGGCGGCGGCAAATCCCTGTGCTTCCAGGTGCCGGCGCTGCTGCGCGAAGGTTTGGCGGTGGTGGTTTCGCCGCTGATCGCGTTGATGGACGATCAGGTCGCGACCCTCGAAGAGCTGGGTGTCGCCGCGGCTGCACTGAATTCCACACTGAGCGCCGAGCAGCAACGGGATCTGGCTGCCCGGATCAAGCGCGGTGAAGTGAAGATGCTTTATCTCGCGCCCGAGCGCCTGGTCCAGCCGCGCATGCTCGCGTTCCTGCAAAGCCTTGAAATCGCCCTGTTCGCCATCGATGAAGCGCATTGCGTGTCCCAGTGGGGCCACGACTTCCGCCGCGAATACCTGCAACTGGGCCAGCTGGCGGAGCTGTTCCCCCATGTCCCGCGCATCGCCCTGACCGCGACCGCCGACAAGCGTACCCGGGAAGAAATCGTCGAGCGCCTGCACTTGCAGGACGCCGAGCGTTTCCTCTCGAGTTTCGATCGCCCGAACATTTTCTACCGCATCGTGCCCAAGGAGCAGCCGCGCAAGCAATTGCTGGCGTTCCTGGCCGAACGGCGCAGCGATGCCGGCATCGTCTATTGCCTGTCGCGCAAGAAGGTCGACGAAGTCGCGGTGTTCCTCAGCGAGCAAGGGTTCCCGGCACTGCCCTATCACGCCGGTCTGCCCAACGATACCCGGGCCCACCACCAGAAACGCTTCCTCAACGAGGAAGGCCTGATCATGGTCGCCACCGTGGCATTCGGCATGGGCATCGATAAACCCAACGTGCGCTTCGTCGCTCACCTCGATTTGCCCAAATCCCTTGAAGCGTATTACCAGGAAACCGGTCGCGGCGGCCGTGACGGGCTGCCGGCGGATGCCTGGATGGCGTACGGCCTGCAAGACGTGGTGATGCTCAAGCAGATGTTGCAGAACTCCGAGGGCGACGAACGCCACAAGCGTCTGGAGCAGCACAAGCTCGACGCGATGCTCTCGCTCTGCGAAGAAACCCGCTGCCGCCGCCAGACGCTGCTGGCTTATTTCGACGAAGACATGCCTGAACCCTGCGGCCATTGCGACAACTGCGTCGACGGCGTACAGACCTGGGACGCTACCGAACCGGCCCGCCAGGCGCTCTCGGCGATCTACCGCACCGGCCAACGCTATGGCGTCGGGCATCTGGTGGACGTGCTGCTGGGCAAGGACAACGAGAAAATCCGCAGCATCGGTCATCAGCACCTGTCGGTCTACGGTGTCGGCAAGGCGATGGCCGAAGGAGAATGGCGCTCCCTGTTCCGCCAGCTGGTTGCCCGCGGCCTGGCCGACATCGACCTCGAAGGTTACGGCGGCCTGCGCCTGAGTGACAGCTGCCGGCCATTGCTCAAGGGCGAAGTGACCCTGGAACTGCGCCGCGACCTCAAGCCGCAAACCACTGCCAAAAGCAGCAAGAGCCAGGCGAGCCAGCTGGTTCGCGGCGAAGAACGCGAACAGTGGGAAGCCTTGCGGGCCCTGCGTCGCAAACTCGCCGAAGAGCATGGTGTGCCGCCCTACGTCATCTTCCCCGACTCGACGCTGCTGGAAATGCTGCGCAGCCAGCCGACCTCGCTGGCGGAGATGGCCACGGTCAGCGGCGTCGGTGCACGCAAGCTGGAGCGTTATGGCCAGGCCTTCCTCGAAGTGCTTGGCGGCCAGGTCGAGGCGCCACCCGTGGTGGCCGACGTACGCCACGAGCTGATCACCCTGGCGCGGGCCGGCATGACCCCGCTGCAGATCGCCGGTCAACTGCAATGCTCGGAAAAGAACGTCTACACCATGCTCGCCGAAGCGATTGGCAAGCAGCAGTTGTCGCTGGAGCAGGCGCTGGATCTGCCCGAAGACTTGATGGGCGAAATCCAGGACGCCTTCCTTGACGGCGAGGGTGAATTGCCACCCGTGTCGGAGATTGCCGCGCTGTTCGCCGGACGAGTGCCGGAAGGTGTTTTGTACTGCGTCCGGGCCGCTCTGCAGTCGGAATTCGAAATCTGATGGCTTGGTATACAGATGTAACGATTCACTGAATGGCAACCCTTGCCTATAGCCAAGGGTCATGCTTAGCTGACTAATAATTAGTATTTCTCTATTTCAGCCTAATCATGAGTGTTTTATGCCGTTCACCGATCAACACCGCTTTGGCATGCAACTGGCCCAGATGTCACGTGGCTGGCGTGCCGAACTGGACCGCCGCCTGGCCGGCCTGGGACTGTCCCAGGCTCGCTGGCTGGTGCTGCTGCACCTGGCGCGTTTCGACGATGCACCCACCCAACGCGAACTGGCGCAAAGCGTCGGCGTAGAAGGGCCGACCCTGGCCCGGTTGCTCGACAGCCTGGAAGGCCAGGGACTGGTGCAACGTCAATCGGTACTGGAAGACCGCCGGGCCAAGAAGATCGTCCTCTGTGCCCCGGCCCACCCCCTGATCGACCAGATTGAAACCATTGCCACCCAGTTGCGTCACGAACTGTTCGAAGGCGTTGATGAAGCGGATCTGAAAATCTGCATGCGGGTTCACGGTCACATACTGGCCAACCTGGAAAAATCTTGAGGCATAGCCGCGTGCCGGTCCTTTGAGATACCCCGTTGGGCAGACTATAAAGAACTAGTCGGCAATATCGTGTTCGTACCGGATGTGCGAACGCGTACAAGTTGGTTCCGGTTATCCAAGGGATGCTCATGCTCGAGAGTTTGCACGTGGTATTGCGGGGTTGCGCCAGGCTGCTTCTGGTCGGTGGTGCTGTTGCCTACTCGGCATTGGCCCCCGCGCTGGGCTTGGGTGAAATCACCCTGCATTCGGCACTGAATCAACCGCTGCGTGCCGACATCGCCCTGATGGACGCCGCGGGCCTTGCGGAGGGCGAGTTGTCGGTCAGCCTGGCGACGGCAGAAGAATTCAGCCGCGCCGGCGTTGATCGGGCGTTCTTCCTCAACGACCTGAAGTTCACGCCGATCCTGCGCGGCGACCGCCGGCTGATCCGGGTGAGCTCCAACAAGCCGGTCAATGAGCCCTTCCTCAATTTCCTGGTGCAGCTCAATCAGCCCAACGGACGCGTGCTGCGCGAGTACACGGTATTGATCGACCCGCCGGGCGCACCGGGGATTGTTCCGGTGGCTGACGAACCGGTTGCCAGCACTCAATCGTCCGGATTCCCGAGTGTCGAGCCGGCCGTGGCAGTGGCACCTGCGGTGAAGAGCAAAAAGCCGCTCACCCCGTCTGTCGCGCAACCGGCTGCCGCGCCGGTCACTGATCCTGTTGCCGAGCAACTGGCCGTCAGCGTCCTGAAGAACCAGGCGTTGCAAACCACGATCGATGAGCTGAATGCAAAATTGCAGGCTCAGAACGAGCACATTGCCGGCCAGAAAAAACAGGTCACCGAGTTGCAGACTCAATTGGCGCAAGTCACCCAGGCTGCGGTGGCGCCTGTTGCGCCTGTTGCGCCAGACGTCGCGGCGCCAGCGCCGGTTGCCGTTGAAAAAATCGAGACGACTCACTGGCCACTGATCTACGGGGTGCTGTTGCTGGTGGCCCTGGCGTTGCTCGGATGGTTCATTCGCCGTCGGCGACAGCAGGTTCAGGCAGTCCCTGAGCCGTTAGCCGTTTTGCCGTCACGGCAGGAGCCGGTGCTGGATCGGCAAGCGCAGCCGCCTGCTCCGGCATCCGGCCAGGGCGAAGAGTCGTCGGCGGGCGATGTGCTCGAAGGGGTCGGCATCTATCTGGCCTATGGCCGTTTTTCCGAAGCGGCCGGTGTGTTGAGGGAGGCGTTGGTCAAGGAGCCGAACCGCACCGATCTGGCCGTGCAGCTGTTGGAAGTGCTGGGCCGGCAGGGTGACGTGTCCGCCTATGAAGCGCAGGAAAACAGCCTGCGTGATACCGGATTCGACCCGCACCAGCTTCAGGAAATGCGTGAGCGTTATCCGAAACTGGGCACTGTGGCCGCCTTGGCCATCGCACCGCCCTTGGTTGCGCAGCCCCAGGCCGCCGCCAGCGATGAGTTCCAGTTGAACCTGGATGACCTTTCGATGGATTCGAACTGGGACTTGATCAGCCCCTTCGACACTTCACCGCCCGCCGCCGCATCGCCGAATGAGGCGTCACGCCCCCACGAGCCTGAATTCACCTCGAATCTGCACGTCTTGCCCGATGTGTTCGAAATGCCTGACGAACCGACGCTGGACGAACCCGCGTTCGAGTGGGTGGCCGAACCTGATGCGCAGCCGCTGGATGACGACTTTCTCGACGGATTCGCAGATACCGGCTTGTCCCTGGAACTTGAACCGTTGAGTGCCGAGGATCCTGAGCCGTCCGAATCGAGCAATGCAGGCAAACTGGAGCAGGCCCAGACCTGCATCGATGACGGCGACCTGGACAGCGCCATCGAACTGCTCAACGAGCTGCTCAAGGACGGCGACGAGCCACTCAGACAGACCGCCCGGAGTCTATTGGCCGGCATCCGCTGAAGGTCAAAAGATCGGGGCAAACGATAAACCCGGTTATGATAGCGACGCCCTCTGGCCCAGGAATCCTGCCCATCATGACCGCGCATAAACCGGAAATCGTCATCACGTATTGCACGCAATGCCAATGGCTGTTGCGTGCGGCCTGGCTGGCCCAGGAACTGCTCAGTACCTTTGGCGACGACCTGGGCAAAGTGTCCCTGGTGCCCGGCACCGGCGGGGTCTTTCACATTTTTTGTGACGAGGTGCAAATCTGGGAACGCAAGGCCGACGGCGGTTTTCCCGAGGCCAAGGTGCTCAAGCAGCGGGTCCGCGACCGGATCGATCCGGACCGCGACCTGGGGCACAACGACCGCACTCAGTGAGACGGGGCTTGTGCCGCAACGGTCTTGTTGCTTGAACCGCCCGAGAGCCGGCTGGACACCACAATCGCTACGATGATCAGCGCACCGCCGAACAGCATGCGCAGCGTCGGGTTTTCATCGAACAGCAACCAGGCCATGGTGATTCCGTAAACCGGCTCCAGGGCGAACACCACCGCGGCGGTTCGCGCCTTGATCACTGCCAGGCTGGCGACGAACAGGCTATGAGCGACGCCGGTGCAGAACACTCCGAGCAGGCCAATCCACAGCCAGTCGAGGGCGCGCACCTCGCTCAATTGCGGTGCCGCCACCGGCAGCAGGCACAGCGCGACCACCACGTTCTGACACAGCGCCGCCTGCACCGGCGGGATGCGCCCGGAGCTGGCTCGGTTGGTCAACGACAGCAGGGCGAACAGCAAGCCGGAAGCCACCGCCCACAGCAGGCCGGTGGTGGCGCCACTGGCCAGATCGAAGTCCGGCGTGACCAGCACCAGCCCGACGCTCACCAGCACCACCAGCAGGATTTCGTTGGCGCGAATCCGCTCGCGGAAGATCAGCCCTTCGAGGATCACGGTAAACGCCGGGAAACTGGCAAAGCCCAGGGTCGCGATCGCCACGCCGGCGACCTTCACCGCAATGAAAAAACTGACCCAGTGCCCGGCCAGCAGCAAGCCGCTGAGCAACAACCGGCGCCAGTCCACGGCCTCGAGCTTGCGCCAGCGCGTAGCGCTGGCGAACCGCGCAAAAAACGCCAACGCCAGCACGGCAAAGGCGGCACGCCCGAAAACGATGACGGCGGGGGAGGCGGCGGCGAGTTTGCCGAACACACCGGTCAGGCCAAACATCAGTGCGCCGATATGCAGGGCGCCAAGGGCGGTACGGGGAGTCATTGCAATCCTTGATAAACGTATCGAATCTCACCAACGTGAGCACGGTCCCGGGTAGGAGCTGCCGCAGGCTGCGGCAGCTCCTACACGAATCGTGTGAGGCCATCTGTGTCTGTCGACAAACTATCGTTGTTTGTCGCCAGCCTCGCGCCGCAATGTGCCGGGCGAGGCGCCAAATTCGCGCAGCACCGCGGCCGCGAAGGCGCTCTGCGAGCTGTAGCCGACCCGACTGGCGATCTCACCAATGGGCAGCGCCGAATCCCGCAGCATGCCCACGGCCATATGCAAGCGCCGGCTACGGATATAGTCCATCGGGGTCTGACCGCATTCGGCAACGAAGCGCGCATGCACCCGGGCGCTGGACAGTCCGGCGATACGCGCCAGGTCGGCGACTTGCAGCGGGTAGGCTGCATGCTGATCAATATGCGCATTGAGCGCCGCATAGGGCAGGCGCCGACCGCCCACCACCTGCGGTTTGGCATGGTTGAGGCTGGCCAGCAACAGCACCGCACCCTGTTGCGCGATCAGAGGATCACTGACCTGGCTGGCCGCCAGCCAGTTCACCAGTTGGCTTTGCCCGGCATCCAGCGGCAGGCGCCCGGCGTTGTCGAGCAAGCGCCGGCTGGCTTGCGCGTGATCACCCAGTGACTGCAAGACCCACTCATCGCCTGGCACATCCAGCACCAGGCAACGGCTGCCATTGGCGCTGCCGCAGGCATGGTGAAAACCGGACGGCACCACCACGAAACTCTGCTGGACCACCTGGCTGCCGCGTCCGTCGACCTCGAAATCCAGCGCGCCAGACAGTCCGAACACCAGTTGCGCGTGGTCGTGGCTGTGGACGATCAGCTCGTCGCTGTACTGGCGTAGCGTGAGGATCGGTCTCATCGCAGGTCTCCCGAATAAGGTCGCCATTCTACACCGAGGGCGTACGCGAGCGCTGTCACGGGACTGACTTGCCTCTGTCATGGGCCATTAATCCGGCCGGCGCAAGCTTGCCCAAACAAACGCCAGAGGGTTGCCCATGACCAGCGCCGAGTTCGCCAAACCCAGTCGCAAGCAACGTGTGCGGACCTTGTGGATTTCCGATGTGCATCTGGGCACCCGGGATTGCCAGGCCGAGCACCTGTCGCAGTTTCTCAAGGGCTACCATGCGGACAAGGTCTACCTGGTCGGCGACATCATCGACGGCTGGAAACTGCGCGGCGGCATGTACTGGCCCCAGGCGCACACCAATGTGATCCGTCGTTTGCTGACCATGAGCAAGCGCGGCACCGAGGTGATTTACGTTACCGGCAACCATGACGAGTTCCTGCGCCGTTACTCGAAGCTGATCCTGGGCAACATCCAGTTGGTGGACGAAGCCGTGCACGTCACCGCCGATGGCCGTCATTTGCTGGTGATCCATGGCGACCAGTTCGATGTGATCACCCGTTACCACCGCTGGCTGGCCTTTCTTGGCGACTCCGCCTACGAAGTGACCCTGACCCTCAACCGCTGGCTCAATCATTGGCGTGCCCGTTATGGCTATGGCTACTGGTCGTTGTCGGCGTATCTCAAGCACAAAGTGAAGACAGCGGTCAGCTTCATCGGCGATTTTGAAGAAGCCATTGCCCACGAATGCGTCAAACGCGGACTGCATGGGGTGGTGTGCGGGCACATCCACCATGCCGAGATCCGCAAGGTGGGCGAGGTGGATTACCTCAATTGCGGGGATTGGGTGGAGTCGTGCACGGCGTTGATCGAGCATTGGGACGGCTCGATCGAGTTGTATCGGTTGGCGGATGCCCAGGCGCGGGAAGCGGAGTTGAGAGCAGTGAAAGTCGCGGAGCCGGCCTGAACACTCCAGATCCATCAGGCTGGCGCATGCTCCGCCATCGCCGCCTTGTAAATCGAATTCCTCGGCTGCGCAAACACCCGCTCCATCATTGGCTCGAAGAAGCTCAACGGCAGCGTGTCATACGCCGGATCAAACCCCGCCGCATCATATCTGGCGCAGAATTCGATCGTCGCCTGATACTGCGGATGGCCGCTGAATTGCTCGCGCAAATGCCGGTCCATGCCCAGGTAATGGAAGAAGTAATACCCCTGGAAGATCCCGTGTTTTTCCACCATCCACAGATTCTCGGCGCTGACGAACGGCTTGAGGATCGCCGCGGCGATGTCTGGATGGTTATAGGAACCCAGGGTATCCCCGATGTCGTGAAGCAGGGCGCAGACCACGTATTCTTCGTCGCGACCATCGCGCCAGGCGCGGGTGGCGGTTTGCAGGGAGTGGGTCAGGCGATCCACCGGGAAGCCGCCGAAGTCACCCTCGAGCAATTTCAGGTGCGCCACAATCCGCGTCGGCAGTTGTCGGGCGTAGGCACTGAAGTCGGCGGCGATGATCGCCCAGTCTTCCTGCGTGCCGTCCTTCATGTGGGTGAAACGGGCGTTGGCATTCATCGACTGTCCTCGGTTGACGGATTGCCCCTAGAACGGCACGCGACCCAGGATCATGTCCCGGTACATCACGAAATCGCCGAGCAGGCTGTACAGCGGGTGCTGGAAGGTCGCGGGACGGTTTTTTTCGAAGAAGAAATGCCCGATCCAGGCGAAGCTGTAACCCGCCAGCGGCAAGGTCAGCAACATCAGCCAGGCACCTTTGCCGAGGGTCAGGGCCAGGATGAAGATCACCAGCGTCGTGCCGATAAAGTGCAGTCGTCGGCAGGTACTGTTGCTGTGTTCGCTGAGGTAATACGGGTAAAACTCAGCGAAACTGTTGAAACGTCTGATGTTTTCCACGACCGCGATCTCGGTGGTTATTGTTCTGACTGCAAGTTGTTCTGCGGGTAGCTTATTTAAGTCTAGAGTGAACAATGGCATCAGCCAGTGACTATGGGCGCCACTTTAGTATCCTTCGGAAATCGGCCGCTGCGTGCGGCTCATCATTTAAGAACACGCCATGAGCGAACGAACGACATCTGCAAGCTGGGCAATGGGGATTGTCAAGGCACTGGAAATGGATGGCCTGGATTGCCGGGTTCTGTTCAGGCAACTGGGACTCGACTATTCAGCGCTGGATGATCCGGACGCGCGCTTCCCGCAAGATTCCATGACACGCCTGTGGCAGCGTGCGGTCGAGCTGTCCGGCAACCCGGCGATTGGCCTGAACATGGGCAAGGTGGTGCGGCCGGCCTCCTTCCACGTGGCGGGCTATGCCCTGATGTCCAGCCAGACCCTGGCCGAAGGTTTTCAGCGGCTGGTGCGTTATCAGCGGATCATCGCTGAAAGTGCCGACCTGAGTTTCCGGTTGCTGGATGAAGGCTATGCGCTGATTCTGACGGTGCATGGCGACCATCTGCCGCCTACCCGGCAGAGCGCCGAAGCTTCACTGGCCTGTGCCCTGGCGCTGTGTGGCTGGTTGACCGGGCGCATCCTGCAGCCGCGCAAGGTGTTGTTGCAGGGCGATGAGCCGATCAATCTCGAACCCTATAAACAAGCCTTCCACGCCCCGATGGCATTCAACGCGCCGTATGACGCGTTGATCTTCGAGCGCGCCGACATGGAAGCGCCGCTGCCGACGGCCAACGAGGCGATGGCGCTGCTGCATGACCGGTTTGCCGGCGAATACCTGGCGCGGTTCTCCGAAAGCCGGGTGACCCACAAGGCGCGGCAGGTGTTGTGCCGGTTGCTGCCCCAGGGCGAACCCAAGCGCGATACCGTGGCGCAGACCCTGCACCTGTCGCAACGGACCTTGCAGCGACGCCTGCAGGAAGAGGGCACGAGTTTCCAGGCGCTGTTGGACGACACCCGGCGCGAACTGGCGGAGCAGTATCTGGCGCAACCGGGCATGACCCTGCTGGAGATTGCCTACCTGTTGGGGTTCGCCGATCCGAGCAACTTCTTCCGCGCTTTTCGACGCTGGTTCGATGCCACCCCCGGCGAGTACCGGGTGCGGTTGATGGAAACGCCGAACCCGGTCAGTGACGCCAGAACGCCGGTATACACAGGACAAATACCGTAATGATCTCCAGTCGGCCGAGCAGCATGCCGAACGAGAGAATCCATTTGGCGGCGTCCGGCAGGGACGCGAAGTTACCTGCCGGGCCGATGGTCTCGCCCAGTCCCGGACCGACACCGGACACGGTACTGGCCGCGCCGGTAAGGGCGGTCATCCAGTCCACGCCGAGCAGCGACAGCAGCAGGGCGATCACGCAGATGGTGATGGCGAAGAAGAACGAAAAGGTCAGGATCGAGCGCACGATCTCTTCGTCGAGACGGTGACCGTTGTACTTCTGCTTGATCACCGCACGCGGGTGAATCAATTGGTTAAGGTTGGCCTTGAGCAGGATATAGGCGACCTGGAAACGGAAAATCTTGATCCCGCCAGCGGTCGATCCCGAGCAGCCGCCGACAAAGCCCAGGTAGAAGAACAACATCAGCGAGAAATTTCCCCACAAGCTGTAGTCCCCAAGCGCGAAGCCTGTCGTCGTCACCACCGAGGTCACGTTCAGCGCCACGTGCCGCAATGCCTCGAGCCAATGCAGCTGGGTGGTCCACCAGTACCAGGTGCCGAGTACCAGCCAGGTCACCAGCAGCATGCCGAGCAAGCCTTGCACCTGCTGATCCTTGATCAGGGCCTTGCGGTTACCGCGCAAGGTCGCCACGTACAGGGTGAACGGCAGGCTGCCAAGAATCATGATGACGATGGCGACCCAGTGCACCGCCGGTTGCGTCCATTTCGCCAGGGACTGGTCGGAGGTGGAGAAACCGCCGGTGGAGATCGCCGACATGGCGTGGTTGATCGCATCGAACGGGGTCATCCCGGCCCACCAGAACGCCAGGCTGCCGAAAATGGTAATGCCGACGTAGGCCGCGACGATCAGGCGCGCCACCATGTGCGAGCGGGGCATGACCTTTTCGGAACGGTCCGACGACTCGGTCTGGAACAGGCGCATGCCACCGATGCGCAGCAGTGGCAGAATCGCGACCGCCATGCCGATAAACCCGATGCCGCCGATCCAGTGCAGCAACGAGCGCCACATCAGGATGCCGGGGGACATGTCATCCAGGCGGTTGAGCACCGTCGCTCCGGTGGCGGTAATCCCGGACATGCTTTCGAAGAACGAGTCGGTGTAGCTGATATGTTGAGTCAGCAGAAACGGCAGCGCGGCGAAAATGCACACCACCAGCCAGCTGCTGACGGTCAGCAGGTACATGTCCCGCGGGCGCAGGTGCACGTGTTCGGGACGCCCGGGAATGACCAGGGCCAGGCCTGCGACAAAGGTGATCATGCTCGCCCAGAGAAACGACGGCAGATCGCCGGTGCGCTCGAAGATCACCAGCGTGGCCATGGGCACGACCATGGCGATGGCCAGCGTGATCAGGAAGATGCCGATGATGAAACCAATGGTCCGTAAGGTCGGCAACGCCATGAAGTCCGCTCGGGCTGAAATAGGGAAGGGCGCCATTCTACCTGCGACGCAGGGCATGTAAACCGGCAGGGTTTGCGCACTTGCAGCTAGAATAGCCGGACAATTTTTTCAGGAGGTGGCCGATGCAGGCTCTCGACGCGTTGCTCAACCGTGTTTCCGTTCCACGACTGCTTGAACCGGCACCCACCCCGGAGCAGCGCGAAGTGCTGTTTGCCGCTGCGATGCGTGCACCGGACCATGGCCACTTGCAGCCTTGGCGCTTTCTGACAGTCGAAGGCGCGGCGCGCGAGCAGATGGGCGAGTTGCTGGCCGAAGCGGCGCGGCTGCAGGACAGCGAAGTGTCCGAGGCGGCGCTGGACAAGGCGCGCAACGGGCCGCTGCGTGCGCCGCTGGTGGTGGTGGTGATCGCCCGTTTGCAGGACCACGTCAAATATCCGAAGTCCGAACAGCTGCTGGCGGCGGGTTGCGCGGCGCACGGGATTTTGCTGGCGGCCTATGCGCAAGGAATTGGTGCGGTATGGCGCACCGGTGAGCTGGCGTATTCGCCGCATGTGGCCAAAGGGTTGGGGCTGGCGGAAGGGGAAGAGGTGATCGCGTTTCTTTACCTGGGCACGCCGCAGAAGGAACCGCGGGTGGCGGAGAAGGTTGATCTGGCCGAATTCGTCAGCGCCTGGCCCGGAAAGGTCTGACCCCACCAATCAACTGTGGGAGCGGGCTTGCTCGCGAATGCGGTGTGTCAATTAACGCATGATTGCCTGACACACGCCTTCGCGAGCAAGCCCGCTCCCACAGGGTTTCAGGGTTGGATCACAGCCCCCGGCACCAACGGCAATTCGAGGCTGGCGATAAACCCACCCTGCGGATGATTGGCCAGCACCAGGCTCCCGCCATGGCGCTCCGCCGCACGACGGGCAATCGCCAATCCCAGGCCATGCCCCGCCGCAGTCTGTCCCGGTGCCCGATAGAACGGCTCACCCAACTGGCTCAAATGCTCGGCCTCCACACCGGGCCCATGGTCGCGCACGCTGACGACAATGCGCTCACCCTGGCGTGATGCCAGCATTTCTATCGATTGTCCTGCGGGGTTGAAGCGCTGGGCGTTGCGCAGCAGGTTGTCCACCGCGCGCTCGATCATGGTCGGCCAGCCTTTGAGGTTCAGTTGCGGCTCGGCCTCCAGGCGCACGTTCTGCTCCGGCGAACCTAACTGTGCATCTTTTTGCAGGGTGTTGAGCAAGGCATTCAGGTCCACCTCTTCGGCGCTGGCGTTGTCGGCATCGACCCGCGCCAGCACCAGGATTTCGCTGATCAGCGCTTCCAGCCGGTCGCATTCACGGGTCAGGCGTGGCCAGAGTTTTTCCCGTTCCTCGGGGTTGGCCCGTTCGGCCAGTGCCAGTGCAATGCGCAGTCGGGCGAGGGGCGAGCGCAATTCATGGGATACATCGCGCAACAGTTGCCGCTGGCTGCCGATCAGACTTTGCAGGCGCGCGCCCATCCGGTTGAAATCGTTGGCGAGCACGCCGAATTCATCGCGCCGGTTGGCCAGTTTCACCAGGCTGTTCTGTTGATAGGTGGTTTGCCCAAGGTCATGCACCGCGCCGCGCAAGCGGCTCAGCGGGCGGGTGATCGAAAAGGTCACCAGCAGACTGAACAGGGTCAGCACCACCAACGCAATGCCTAATGCACTCAACGGCCAGAGCAGGCTTTCGCGGTGCCAGGCGTCCAGTTCCGGATGGGGGATTCGATAGATCAGCAGGTAGGTGTCACCGGTTTTTGCGCTGGTGTACTCATCGGTCAGGCGGCGCCACGGCAGGCGGCGATCGTCGTTTTGCTGCCGCGCTTCAAAGGCTGCCGCGCGGCGGGGGAAAGTGCCGCGCACCACCGGATCGCCGCTCTCGTTGAGCACCTGGACGTCGATGTGATACTGGCGCTTGCGCTGTTGCAGAAGATCCTGGGCTGCATCTTCTCCCTGGGCTTCATAGGTTTGCGTCCACTGTTCGGCCAGGGTGTTGAGACCCGGGTGGCGGCTGAGAATCCACGCGTCCTGGTTGAGCATGTGCCCGAGCAGAATGGACAGCCCTGCCACCAGAGCGATGGCCAGCCAGAAGCTGGCCAGGATACGCCAGAACAATGAGCGCACAGATAATCCTCAGACAAACACAAAGCTAATGTAGGAGCTGGCTTGCCAGCGAAAGCGGTGTGTCATTCAACATTTGTGTCGACTGATACGCCGCCTTCGCTGGCAAGCCAGCTCCTACAATTTAAACCGGGTTGCGCCGGACCAACGGTGTTCAGCCGTTGGGTCCGGGGCTTGACGCATTATTATTGCGCTTTTTGCGGTTGTTGCGCTTTCCAGGCCTTGAACTCGGCCCATTCCGCGCGGCGCTCGGCCTTTTTCTTCTGGATCTCGTCGAACTGCTTCTGTTGATCCGGTTTCAGCAGGGCACGCACGTCGGCTTCGGCTTTCTTGTGGTTGGCGGCCATTTCGTCTTTCATGGCTTTCTGGTCGGCTGGCGACAGTTTTTCCAGGTACTTGTCGACCACTTGCTTACGCTCGTGCATCTGCTCGCCCATGATCTTGCGGATCTGCTCGCGCTGTTCGCGACTCAGGTCCAGCTGGCCGTACGGGCCTTTGCCGTGCATGCCGTGCATCTGGCCGCCGTGGCGCGAGCCGTCCATCGGGCCCATCGGGCCGGCGCCTTCAGGCATGGCCATGGCAACGGTCGGCAGGGCGGCAGCGAACATCAGAGCGATAAGAGTCTTGCGCATGGTGAATCTCCTTGTCTCGTTCCCGGTACGTTCCGGATGAGTGCAGATTACGCGGATCAAGGTCAGCGGCGGTCAGCGGAGCGTAAAGCTTGGGTAAAGACGATTTTGTACCGTCCTGACAAAAGCCCCTCCAACAGACGCCGGCATGCTGGCGAACCAGACGCCGCGGTGTGTAGGAGCCGGCTTGCTGGCGAAGCAGACGACGCGATGTGTCAGATACACCGCGGTCGCGCTGTAGGAGCGAGCTTGCTCGCGATGATCGTCAACGATAACGCTGGAAACCTGATACCCCATGGTGTTCTCAGGTCCATCGCGAGCAAGCTCGCTCCTACAGGGGGACGTAGGGTTCAGAGGCTGTAGTAATAGCCACGGCTGCGCAGGGCAACGATGCGCGGCCGGCCATCGGGGTGCGGGCCGATCTTTTTGCGCAGATTGCTGATGTGCATGTCCAGGCTGCGGTCGTACAGGGTCAGTTTGCGGCCGAGGGCGATCTGCGCCAGATCCTGTTTGTCCAGCGGTTCACCGGGTTGCTTGAGCAGCGCTTCGAGCAGGCGGCTTTCGGAAACGGTGAGGGTGAATTCCTGTTGATCGATGCTGACCACGCCGCGCACCGGGCTGAAACACAGGTCGCCCAGTTCGAGCTGGCTGGACACCGCCGTCGGATGACTGCGGCGGCAATACCGCGCGCAAGCGCGCTGTCAGTTCCCGTGGATCGCAGGGTTTGGCCAGGTAATCGTCGGCACCGAGTTCCAGGCCGAGGATACGATCCAGCGGCTCGCCGCGGGCCGAGAGCATCAGCACCGGCAAGTCCGGGTGATCGCTGCGCAGTTGCTTGAGCAACTCCAGGCCGCTGCCGTCCGGCAGCATCACGTCCAGCACCACGGCCGCCGGCGAGGTTTCCGCCAGCGCGCGACGGGCGCTGCGGCCATCGTGGCAGGCGCGGACGTGGAAGCCTTCCTGGCTCAGCCAACTGCTCAGGAGCTCACACAGCTCCTGATCATCATCAATTAATAACAACTCGCTCATGAATCACTCAATTTAGCCATTGCCGACGTTCTGCTTGTACCACTGGCGAAGATACCGCAGAGCAGGGCCAACCGCACCGAGGACGAACCATTGTTGCCGGTCGGTCTGGATGTGGCAGCGGACTGTTGGACGGCTGACTCACTATCATCAGACACAACGGACCTTTTCAGACACAACGAACCTTTGCGTATCGCGACGCCTGGTGCCAATACGGTTACTGGACAGGTTATCGGCCGGTGAAGGAGAAGAATGAGCGTTGAGCGCGCGATGAACCGGGAAGGTTCATCGCACGGGGGATATTACGGGAGGACTTGCTTGAACGGCTTGACCGAAACGTTGGCGTAGACGCCGGCGGCGATATACGGATCGGCGTCGGCCCAGGCCTGGGCGGCGCCCAGGGAGTCGAATTCGGCGACGATCAGGCTGCCGGTGAAACCCGCGGCCCCCGGATCATTGCTGTCGACGGCCGGGTGCGGGCCGGCCAGTACGATGCGGCCTTCGCCTTTGAGCACTTGCAGGCGCTCAAGGTGGGCAGGCCGTGCGGCCAGGCGGGCTTCCAGGGAGTTGGCGACGTCTGTGGCAATGATTGCGTAAAGCATGTCAGTCCTCGGTTTTTGGCGTTGTGGTATCGGCGTCGTGCAAATGGCGGGACAGGTAGATGCCCTGTGCGACCAGGAACAGCAAGGTCATGCCCAGGCTGCCGAAGACCTTGAAGTCGACCCAGTAGCTCTGGAAGGTGAACGCGACAAACAGGTTGGCGGCGCCACAAAACAGGAAAAACCCGATCCAGGCGATGTTCAGTCGGGTCCAGACCGGGTCCGGCAGGGTCAGCGCGTGGCCCATGATGCGCTTGATCAACAATTGCTCGCCGACGAAGTGGCTGCCGATGAACGCCAGGGCAAACAGCCAGTTGACCACCGGGGCTTTCCATTTCAGGAAGGTCTCGCTGTGGAACGCCAGGGTCAGGCTGCCGAAGACCAGGCAGGCGATAAGGGTCAGCCACTGGCTCTTCTCCAGCTTGCGCTGCTTGAAATAGAGCGCGCCGTAGACCACCAGGGAGCTGACGATCAGCATCGCGGTGGCGCTGTAGATACCGCCGACGGTCAGTTGATGACCGGCGATGTCGACGACCCGTGGATCGATCTTGAACACAACGAAGAACAGCAGGAGCGGGATGAAATCGATGAATTGTTTCACAGTGGCAGCCAGAAGCAGGATGTGGCGGCATAATAACAAACATATGGGCGCGCGATAGCGCCAGCTGATTTGAGGTAATACATCCCCGTGAATGTTGACTTGCACTGCCACAGCACAGCCTCCGATGGCGCCCTGGCGCCTGCAATACTGGTTGCGCGTGCGTTCGAGAAAGGCGTGCGAGTCCTGGCCTTGACCGATCACGACACCCTCGAAGGCCTTGATGAGGCCCGCAGCACGGCGTCCACGCTGGGCATGCAACTGGTCAATGGCGTCGAATTGTCCTGCACCTGGGGGGGCGCGACCATCCATGTGCTGGGCTACGGATTTGATGTGAATGCACCACCGCTGGTCGAGGCGATTGCCAGATTGCACGATGGCCGCTGGCTGCGGTCCGAAGAAATAAGCCGCAAGTTGGCGTTGAAAGGCATGCCGGGAGCGCTGGAAGGTGCCCGGGCCATTCAGCAGGAACTGGGCGACAGCGGCAACGCGCCGGCCCGTCCGCACTTCGCCGACTGGATGGTGCGCGAGGGTTACGTCAAGGATCGCGCCGAGGCGTTCCGCAAATGGCTGGGCGCCGGCAAGCTGGGGGACGTCAAGCAACACTGGCCGACCCTGGAAGACACCGTCGAAACCCTGCGCGCGGCGAAAGCCTGGGTCAGCCTGGCGCATCCCTGGCATTACGATTTCACTCGCAGCAAACGTCGCCGGCTGATTGCCGACTATATTCAAGCAGGGGGCCATGCGATCGAAGTGGTCAATGGCCATCAGCCTGCGGAGCAAGTGGGCAGCCTGGCGATTCTTGCCCGCGAGTTCGGTCTGCTGGTCAGCGCCGGCAGTGATTTTCATGGCCCTGGAGGCTGGTCCGAGATCGGTGAATATCGCCCGATTCCGGAGGATCTGCCGCCATTGTGGTGTCGATTCAAACATGACCCAATTATTGCCGCCGTCTGAACAGGTAGAAAATGTGAGTCAATTTTTCCAGATTCATCCGGAAAACCCGCAAGCGCGCCTGATCAAACAGGCTGTCGAGATCATCCGCGGCGGCGGGGTGGTGATTTATCCCACGGACTCGTCCTACGCCATTGGTTGCCAGATCGGTGACAAGAACGCCGTGGAGCGCGTGCGCCGCTTGCGGCAACTGGATGAAAAGCACAACTTCGCGCTGATTTGCAGCGACCTGTCGCAACTGGGGTTGTTCGCCAAGATCGACACCGGCACCTTCCGCCTGCTCAAGGCGCATCTGCCGGGCCCCTACACCTTCATCCTCAATGCCACCCGCGAAGTCCCGCGCCTGCTGTTGCATCCGAAAAAACGCACCATCGGCCTGCGCGTGCCGGCCCACCCGATTGCCCTGGCCCTGCTGGAAGAACTCGGTGAACCGTTGATGAGCGTGACCCTGATCATGCCCGGTGACACCGACCCGATGAGCGATCCCTACGAAATGCGCCAGTTGCTCGAGCATCAGGTCGACCTGATCATCGACGGCGGTTTCGGCGGGATCAAGGCGTCCACGGTGATCAACCTCGCTGACGGCGAGCCCGAAGTGATCCGCGTCGGTTGTGGCGACCCCACGCCATTCATGGCCGAGGCCTAGATGTCCGCAGTAGAACCCGTCGACAGTCAGGCCGGAGCCCAGCAAGAGCTGCCCTTCGCCATGGTCTATGGCCAGGCGGTCATGGAAATGCCGCTGGACCTGTATATCCCGCCGGACGCGCTCGAGGTTTTTCTCGAGGCCTTCGAAGGCCCACTCGACCTGTTGCTGTACCTGATCCGCAAACAGAACATCAACATCCTCGACATCCCGGTGGCGGAAATCACCCGTCAGTACATGGGTTATGTCGAACTGATGCAGTCGGTGCGCCTGGAGCTGGCCGCGGAATACCTGGTGATGGCCGCGATGCTGGCCGAGATCAAGTCGCGGATGTTGCTGCCCCGTGCCGAAACCATCGCAGACGAAGAAGACGACCCGCGCGCCGAACTGATCCGGCGCTTGCAGCAGTACGAACGCTTCAAGGCGGCCGCCGAAGGCATCGATGGCTTGAGCCGCGTCGGTCGTGACGTGGTGGTGCCCAAGCTTGACGCCCCCGAGGCCAGGGCGCGCAAACTGTTGCCGGACGTGAGTCTGGAAGAGTTGCTGATGTCCATGGCCGAGGTCCTGCGCCGGGGCGACATGTTCGAAAGCCACCAGGTCAGCCGCGAGGCATTGTCCACCCGCGAACGCATGAGCGATGTGCTGGAACGGCTCAAGGGCGGCGGTTTCGTGCCGTTTGTCGAACTGTTCACCGCGGAAGAAGGACGCCTGGGGGTGGTGGTGACCTTTATGGCGATCCTCGAACTGGTCAAGGAATCCCTGGTCGAGCTGGTGCAGAATGAACCGTTCGCGGCGATCCACGTCCGGGCCCGAGCCGAATAACGAGTTGAATCATGAACCTGAGTGAACCCCGCGAGCTGGCGCCATTGCTTGAAGCCTTTCTGTTGGCCTCGGGAAAACCGCAATCGCTTGAACGCTTGTTCGAACTGTTCGAAGAGGGTGAACGGCCCGAGCCGCCGGTCTTCAAGAAAGCCCTGACGATTCTGGCCAAGTCCTGCGACGGCCGCGCCTTCGAGCTGAAGGAAGTCGCCTCCGGGTATCGCCTGCAGATCCGTGAAAAGTTCTCGCCATGGGTCGGACGCCTGTGGGAAGAGCGGCCGCAACGCTATTCCCGCGCCATGCTCGAAACCATGGCCCTGATCGCCTATCGCCAACCGATTACCCGGGGCGAGATCGAAGACGTACGGGGCGTGGCGGTCAACACTCACATCGTCAAGACCCTGCTGGAACGCGAGTGGATCCGCATCGTCGGCTATCGCGAAGTGCCCGGCAAACCGGCGATGTTCGCCACCACCAAAGTCTTTCTCGATCACTTCAACCTGAAAAACCTCGACGATCTGCCGCCCCTGGCCGAGCTGCGCGAGCTTGAACCTGATCCGGTACTGGATTTCGACGACGCACCGGTGCCAGCCGGGCTGCAAGCGCTGGCGGATGCCACTGCCGAGCCGGAAGAGCCGAAGGAGGAAACCAGTTTCCATACGTTGCTGCAGGAGCTGGACACGATGGAGGAGGGGCTCAAGACCGATTTCGACGACCTGCTGCGCGACGGGGCTGCGACTGAAACTGAAGAGGTTTCGGACCCGCCTGAGATCGAAACTGAACTTCAGTTCGAGGCTGAAGCCATAGTTGAAGAAGTGCAGGAAGAGGAGCAGGAGCAGGACGAAGAGCGGGAAGATGACGTGCTTGGCGTCGCCGAAGCTCGGGAAAAACTCCTGGCCGCTGTCGCTGCGCTGGATCAGCACAAACCCGAACCGGAATTGAGCGACGAAGAAGCCGAAGCCCGGGCCCTCGCCGAAGCGATCGAAGCCGAACGCCGCGAATTCGACGACTGACCACACATTCTGTGGGCACTGAGATTCCCTGTAGGAGCCGGCTTGCTGGCGATGGCGGTGACACATTCAACACATGTGCTGGCTGTCAGGACGCCATCGCCAGAAGCCGGCTCCTACACGGGTTTGTGTTGACTGGAGTATTCGATGAGCTCAACCAAAGACCCCTGCATCAGCCTCTGCAAATTCACCGACGACATCTGCATCGGCTGCGGCCGCAGCAAGCGCGAGATCAAGGCCTGGAAGAAACTCGACAAGGTCGACAAGCGCACGGTGCTGGCTGAAGCGGCGCTGCGGTTGATCAAGCTGGGCGCCACCGGTCGGCGGAAAAACAAATAACCAGGCCTGCATCGACTAGTCTCTGATGCGCGAGCGCTCGCATGAGCGTATGATTCGCGACCCTCCGGCGATCCCTTCGCCCGAGTACCCAGCTTTCAACGCTTCAGGCACTCACTTCAGAGCTGCCTGAACAGACCACACCGGGAGGTGCCCAGATGAGTATCAAAGACCAGAAAGACGACCAGGAAATCGGCCCAGCAGGCGAAAAGCTGCAGAAAGTCCTCGCCCGCATCGGCGTCGGCTCGCGCCGTGACGTAGAAGCCTGGATCAGCCACGGCCGCATCAAGGTCAATGGCAAAGACGCCACCCTCGGCCTGCGTGTCGACATGCACGACGCCATCACCATCGATGGCAAGGTGATCAAGCGCGAAGAAGCCGCCGAGTCGGTACGCCGCGTGATCATGTACAACAAGCCCGACGGTGAAATCTGCACCCGCCTCGACCCGGAAGGCCGTCCGACCGTGTTCGACAAGATGCCAAAACCGAAAGAAGGTCGCTGGATCAACATCGGCCGCCTGGACATCAACACCACCGGTCTGCTGATGTTCACCACCGACGGTGAACTGGCCAACCGCCTGATGCACCCGTCCTACGAAATGGACCGTGAATACGCAGTCCGTGTGCGTGGCGAAGTCGATGACGAAATGATCGAGCGCCTTAAGGCGGGCGTCGTTCTCGAAGACGGCCCGGCCAAGTTCACCGACATCAAGCAAGCCCCGGGTGGCGAAGGTTTCAACCACTGGTACCACTGCGTGGTGATGGAAGGTCGCAACCGCGAAGTCCGTCGCCTGTGGGAATCCCAGGGCCTGGTGGTCAGCCGTCTGAAGCGCGTGCGTTTCGGTCCGGTGTTTCTCAACTCCGACCTGCCGATGGGTCGCTGGCGCGAAATGAGCCAGTACGAAGTCGACATTCTGAGTGCTGAAGTAGGCCTGACGCCGGTGGCCATGCCGCAGATGAACGCCAAGAGCAAAGACAAGCTCGATCGCATGCAGCGTAAATCGTCGCGTCCGATGGGCAAGACCGAGCGCGTGCGTTCGTTGCGTCCAGCCATCGGTAACCAGACCGCTGCTACGCCGCGGGACTCCCGTGAGCCGCAGATCGAAGGCGAGCGTCCGGCCCGCAAGCCAGCCGCACCCCGTGCAGACGGCGAGCGCGGTCCACGCACGCCGCGTCCGGCCAACGGTCGCACCGAACGCGGTGAAGGCCGCGGTGCGCCAAGCGGTGGTCGCAGTGATCGCGGCGCCCCGGCAGGTCGTGGTCAACCTCGTGGTGATTCGGCTCGCGGTACGCCAGTGGCGGACCGTCCGTCCGACACCAAGCGCCCGGCCAAGCCAGCGCCGAAGAAACGCCCAGGCATCGTCCTGGTCGACAAGGACGCACCATCGGGCAAACGCCGCGGCGCGCCAGCCGGCTCCGGCCAGCGTCCGGGCTTTGGTCGTCGCAAGCCTGAGTAAGCAGTAAGCGCTTGATAAAAAACGCCAGCCTTCGGGTTGGCGTTTTTTTTTGGTCTGGCTTTAGTGATGTGGTGAATGTTCGGGCCGTCTTCGCGAGCAAGCCCGCTCCCACAAGGTTGCCGGGGTGTTCACAGATCATGTGATCGCCCCGAAACCTTGTGGGAGCGGGCTTGCTCGCGAAGGCGCCAGTAGCAACTCCATCGGACTCGGAGTGGAAAACCGTTGTTACGCCCTGTAACGAAAATTTGACGGAATCCAATGATTTCTCCCGTGGAATCGTCACCCACCAAACGCTGTAAGAAAATACTTCCACTCGCTGGCTGTTCGAATGCTTTCCTGCCCTCTGGCCCGCTTGTTTCAAAGCCTCATCAAGGATCAGATGCGCCCCATGCCTGTCGTGCAGGTGCATAACAAGAAGGAGGCGCAATGTACGCCGTGACTCATCTCCATCTCTCCCAGTGGGGCGATTTTCCTGCCGCCACCGTCCCGGACCTGCAAAGGTCTGACTCAATTTTTGCAGCCGCCCGAGCCATTCGGGGCGGACACAGGCAATCCCGGCAAACGGCTCGTTGATCCAACGGTGTCTGGCAGCAGGGGGTTACAGGTGTACAATGCGCCGCGTTTTAACTGTGACCTCCTGCGCATCTGCGCAAACCTCAAGGTTACCCGCCTTGTTAACTCCGCCACGTCACGAGCGTGTCGGGTCCGATTTCGTCACAGATAAAAACAAACAGGTGACGCATGACCGTTGTAAAAACGCTGGACTCCCGGTGCCTGCGCTGGGGTTTGATCGGCGCTGCTTGAAGCCGTAACCGAGCAGCAACGTCTAACGAACATCATCAAACCTTGCGTGAGACCCTTTTCATGAGTGGACAAAACTCGCATTCAGGCGAGCTGAAGCGCGGCCTGAAAAATCGCCATATTCAACTGATCGCCCTCGGTGGCGCGATCGGTACCGGACTGTTCCTCGGTTCGGCCGGGGTACTGAAATCCGCTGGCCCGTCGATGATCCTCGGCTACGCCATCTGCGGCTTCATTGCGTTCATGATCATGCGCCAGCTCGGCGAAATGATTGTCGAAGAGCCGGTGGCCGGTTCCTTCAGCCACTTCGCGCACAAGTACTGGGGCGGTTTCGCCGGTTTCCTGTCGGGCTGGAACTGCTGGATCCTGTACATCCTGGTGGGCATGTCGGAGCTGACCGCGGTCGGCAAATACATCCACTACTGGGCGCCGGATATCCCGACCTGGGTCTCGGCCGCCGGGTTCTTCGTGCTGATCAACCTGATCAACCTGGCCAACGTCAAAGTCTTCGGCGAGGCCGAGTTCTGGTTTGCGATCATCAAGGTCGTGGCCATCGTCGGCATGATTGCCCTCGGCAGCTACCTGCTGGTCAGCGGCAACGGCGGCCCGCAAGCGTCGGTGAGCAACCTGTGGTCCCACGGCGGCTTCTTCCCGAACGGTATCAGCGGTCTGGTCATGGCCATGGCGATTATCATGTTCTCCTTCGGCGGCCTGGAAATGCTCGGTTTCACCGCAGCAGAAGCCGATCAGCCGAAAACCGTGATCCCCAAAGCCATCAACCAGGTGATCTACCGGATCCTGATTTTCTACATCGGTGCGCTGGTCATTCTGCTGTCGCTGACGCCATGGGACAGCCTGCTGGAGACCCTGAACGCATCCGGCGACTCCTACAGCGGCAGCCCGTTCGTACAAGTGTTCTCGATGCTCGGCAGCAACACCGCCGCGCACATCCTCAATTTCGTGGTCCTGACCGCGGCATTGTCGGTGTACAACAGCGGCACCTACTGCAACAGCCGCATGCTGCTGGGCATGGCCGAGCAGGGCGATGCGCCGAAAGCCCTGGCGAAGATCGACAAGCGCGGTGTGCCTGTGCGCTCGATCCTGGCGTCGGCCGCAGTGACGCTGATCGCCGTGCTGCTGAACTACCTGATTCCGCACAGCGCCCTTGAGCTGTTGATGTCACTGGTGGTTGCGACCCTGGTGATCAACTGGGCAATGATCAGCTTCTCGCACTTCAAGTTCCGCCAGCACATGGACAAAACCAGACAGACGCCGCTGTTCAAGGCCCTGTGGTACCCGTACGGCAACTACGTGTGCCTGGCGTTCGTGGTGTTCATCCTCGGCGTGATGCTGTTGATCCCGGGGATCCAGATCTCGGTGTACGCGATTCCGGTGTGGGTGGCATTCATGTGGATCTGCTACGGCATCAAGAACAAGCGTCGTGACCACGGCGCAGCAGTGGCCGGCTCCGCGGTCAAGTAGGAAAAGGATGACAACAAAAAAGCCGGCTTCTGCCGGTTTTTTTGTCTGCGGTCCTACGCGAGGTGACGATAGACTGCCCGCGCCAGATAAAAGGAGGCAAGCATGAGCGAAGGACCAACGCATTACGAAATAGAAGGCGGCCTGTTGGGCCGTGAGGACGTTCAGGCCGCGATTGATCATCACGGCTTGCCGCTGCGCTTCATTGGCGTGGACTTCACCGACGCCGACTTGTCGCGGCTGGTGCTGGATCACTGCGAGTTCCAGCGCTGCAGCCTGCTGCGCACTCAGTTCCTCGGGGCTCGCCTGGAAGGCACGCAGTGGAAGGGGTGCCGGGGGGCGCACGGGATTTTCGAAGCCGCGCACCTGCTGGAAGCATCGTTCAGTAATTGTGATCTGAACAACACGCGGTGGCAGCGAGCCAAATTGGCGCAAGTCGTGTTCAACGGCTGCAAGCTGACCGGCGCCAACTTCAGTCACTGCTCGAGCCTGGGTCTTTCGTTCAATGAAACGCGACTCAACAGTGCTTTTTTACCGGGGATGTCCTTTGCCAGAAGCACGCTGAACAACCTGGATTTTTCTGAAGCGGACCTGAGTGACGCGGACTTTCGCAAGGCCGAGTTTGTCGACTGCAGCCTGGCCCATGCCCGTATCAATGGCGCGACATTCGCCGGTGCGGATTTGCGCGGCGCCGATTTGAGCGGCTTTCGACTCAATGATGCCAAACTGTTCAAGGGGGCGGTGATTTCTCGCGCACAAGCCTCGATGCTGCTGTCGGAGCTGGGTTTAACTGTCGCATAGCAATCTGAGGTAACGATTTTCCATGCTGGTGATTTCCAACAACGTGCATCTGCCGGATGCCGAGATCGAATTGACGGCCATTCGTGCCCAGGGGGCGGGTGGGCAGAACGTCAACAAGGTCTCCAGCGCGGTGCACCTGCGCTTCGACATTCCGGCCTCGTCCTTGCCCGAGTTCTACAAGGAGCGGCTGCTGGCGCTGCGGGACAGCCGGATCACCAGTGAAGGCGTGTTGATCATCAAGGCCCAGCAATACCGCACCCAGGAAGCCAATCGCGCCGACGCGCTGGAGCGCCTGACCGAGTTGATCCTCAGCGCCACCAAGGTCGAAAAGAAACGCCGTCCGACCAAGCCGACCCTCGGTTCGAAAAAGCGCCGGCTCGAATCCAAGACCAAGCGCGGCAGCATCAAGGCCGGGCGTGGCAAGGTCGACTTCTAACGCGCGCGCCGTTCTTCGCGGTACTTCTCACTCAGGTGTTTTGGCGCCTGCCGATACAGGTAGACGCTCAGGGCCAGACCGCTCAGGGCGGCGAGGGCGGCGAACAGGAAGATCGAGGCAAAGCCGAAACCTGCCGCGATCGCACCGGCCAACGGGCCAGTAATCCCCAGTGACAAATCGATGAACAACGAATAAGCCCCGACCGCCGCGCCACGGCTGGAGGCCGGCACCAGGTTGACCGCTTCCACCCCCAGTGCCGGGAACACCAGCGAGAAGCCGAAACCGCTCAGCGCTGCGCCAGCCAGCGCCCAATGCGCATCCGGCGCCAGCCACAGCAACAGCAAGCCCAGGGTTTCCACCGACAGGCAGGCGATCGCCACGCGAAAGCCGCCGAGGCGGTTGATCAGGTTGCCGAACAGCAATCGGGCGCCGATGAAGCTGGCGCCGAACAGGCTCAGGCACAGCACCGCGTTATCCCAGTGTTGCGTGGCGTAATACAGGGTGATGAAGGTTGCGATAGTGCCGAAACCGATGGAGCCCAGCGCCAGTCCACAGCCATGGGGCAGCACCCGCCCCAGCACATGCATGAACGGCAGGCGTTCGCCGACCACGATCGGCGCCGCGGTTTTCGGCCAGGCCAACGCCAGGCCGAGGATGGCCAGCAGCACGATACTCACGCCCATGCTCCACAAGCCCCATCGACTGACCAGCAGCACCCCCAGCGGCGCACCGACCGCCAGCGCGCCATAGCTGGCGATGCCGTTCCAGGAGATGACCTTGGCGGTGTTCGCTGCGCCGACCCGGCCGATGCCCCAGCCGATCGAGCCCGAACCGACCAGGCTTTCCGCGCTGCGAGCACCAGCCGGCCGATCAACAGGCTGATCAGGCTCAAGGTCGGCAGGCTCTGGGTCCAGGCGGAAATCAGCATGAACACACCGCTCAAGCCGCAACCGGCGAGGCCGTACATCACCGCGAGTTTGCTGCCCTTGTTATCGATGATTTTCCCGGCATAGGGCCGGCTGAGCAGGGTGGCCAGGTATTGCACGCTGATCACCAGGCCGGCGATCACCGCACCGAAACCCAGGTCGCTGTGGACGTAGCCCGGCAATACGGCCAGGGGAATGCCGATATTGAGGTAGCCGATGAAGGTAAACAGGACGATGGAGACGACTTGCAGCGTGACCGCCAGGGGGCGCTGGTTTTCAGACATGAGGTAAAGGTCCACGGGGCAGCAGGATAGATAGGCTGCTTATGATAGCGGCGCGAGCGGCCGCGGGTCGTGGAAAAGTAAAACTATTTGCCGCAGAGGGTCATTCAGGGTGCTGCGGAGCAACCAGTTGCGTCGTGACCAGGGCGGCCAAGGCGTTTTCTTCGCTGCCGAAACGGGCGAGCAAGGCGGCTTGTTTCTCGGGGGACAGGCGGTGCCAGATCTCGATCATCTTCTCGGCGGTGCCGATCAGGACGTTGGCCTGCTGCTCTTCAAAAGAAGGGGTGGATTCGTCGGTCATGGGGTGGCGCTCGAGGTTCAGGCGGTGTGGAAAGCGCATGTTAGCGCTTTCCACACGGTCTGGCATTGCAGGTGTTTCAGTCTTCGCTGTCGGCCTGGCGGCGTTCAGATGCTTCTTTCGGCTCGGCCTGTTGGGCACCGGCTTGTTGCGTGGTCGTCTGCTCAGTTTCGTGCAGGCTTGGGAAGGGGAGATTAGGGATCTCGTGCATTTCGCGCTCCTCGCAAAGTCTGTTGATAGATCTGGGTAGATCCGCGCTTTTAAAAAGCCTGGGAAGGATACAGGAGTCGAAATGACAAATAGAGTTTTAAATCCATTTGTTTCGACGGATGGGGTTGTATAGACAAACCTGTTGCGATTACGCGATCCCCTGTAGGAGCTGGCAAGCCAGCTCCTACGCGGGGGGCAGATGGTTATTTGCAGACGTCGGCAATCGCCTCGGCCAGCAGATCCAGGCGCGTCGCATCTATCCCCGCCACGTTCGCCCGGCCAGTGCCGACCATGTACACGCTGTGCTGATCACGCAGTTTTTTTACCTGCTCCGGCGTCAACCCGGTGTAGGAAAACATTCCGCGCTGCACGCCAATATGCGCAAAGCGCTCGCGCAATCCGTGCGGCTCCAGGGCTTCCACCAGGCCGCTGCGCAGCTGGGCGATACGCAGGCGCATCGTCTCCACTTCATCGGCCCAGAGACTTTTCAGCTGCGGATCGCCGAGGATGGTCGCCACGACAGCGGCGCCGTGATCCGGCGGCGTCGACCACAGGTTGCGGGCGATGTTCGCCAGTTGGCTGCGGATGTCCACCAGCTTGTCGGCGGTCTTGGCGCAGACAATCAACGCGCCGGTACGGTCGCGGTACAAGCCGAAGTTCTTCGAGCAGGAACTGGTGATCAGCACTTCCGGCAACTCGGCGGCGAACAGCCGGGTCGACCAGGCATCCTGTTCCAGGCCATCGCCGAAGCCCTGGTAGGCAAAATCAATCAGGGGCAGCAGGTCGCGGCTGCGCACGACCTTCAATAACCGGCGCCAGTCGTCATGGGACAGGTCGAACCCGGTCGGATTGTGGCAGCAGGCGTGCAGCAGCACGACATCACCCTTTGGCGCTGCTTCGAGTGCCGCCAGCATAGCGTCGACGTCGAGACGGTTGTCGCTGCCCACGTAAGGGTAGTGACTGACCTTGACCCCCGCCGCGGCGAAGATGGTTTCATGAATCGGCCAGGTCGGGTTGCTCAGCCACACGCCACGGCCCGGCAGGCACTGCGCGATGAAGTCGGCGCTCAGGCGCAATGCGCCGGTGCCGCCCGGCGTCTGCGTCACGCCGGCCCGTTGTTCGGCGATCAGCGCAGAGTCGGCACCCAGTACCAGCTCATTGATGACTTTGCCGAACGCCGGTTCGCCGTGGCCGCCGATGTAGGTCTTGGTGGCCTGACGATCCACCAGCTGCGCCTCGGCGAGCTTCACCGCCTGAGGGATCGAGGTCAGGCCCTGGGCATCTTTGTAGACGCCCACGCCGAGGTCGAATTTGCGCGGGTTCGGGTCCTGCGCATAGGCCTCCATCAGGCCGAGGATCGGGTCGCCGGGGACTCGGCCTATGGCGTCGAAATGCATTATTTGCGGCCCTCGGCGTCCTTGGCCACGTCGTCGGTGCGCGCGGCCATGATGAAATCGTTGCGGTGCAGGCCCTTGATGGAATGGCTCCACCAGGTCACGGTGACTTTGCCCCACTCGGTCAGCAGGCCCGGGTGGTGACCTTCGGCCTCGGAGATTTCACCGACGGCGTTGGTGAACGCCAGGGCGTGCTTGAAATTCTTGAACAGGAACACTTTTTCCAGCTGCATCACGCCGTCGCGAACTTCGATGTTCCAGTCAGGGATCTGCTTGAGCAGCACCGGCAGTTCTTCGTCGCTGACCTGAGGGGCGCCGGCTTGGCAGGCTTCGCAGTGGGCTTGGTTCAATGTGGACATGATGAATTCCTGAAATCGAATTATTGGAAATCGGCCGTCAGTGCTCCCACGCTAAACCAAAGCGTCGGTTCCTGACAGGCTCACTTGATTCTAAAAGCTGCGGATCACGCAGCTTTTGGCGGAAATTTGGGGGTGTGCAAGCCCAGCTGCATGCCTTGCTTGACCATGCTCATGATGTCTTCATGGGCCACATCGAACAGGCGCTTGAGGTTCGGCAGGACAAAGTACAGCGGTTGCAGGATGTCGATGCGATACGGCGTGCGCATGCATTCCAGCGGGTCGAACGTGTGGTGTTCAGGTTCGTTCGACAGGCAGTACACCGTTTCTTTAGGCGAGGACAGGATGCCGCCGCCGTAGATGCGCAGGCCTTGCGGCGTATCGACCAGGCCAAACTCGATGGTCATCCAGTACAGGCGCGCCAGGTACACGCGCTCTTCCTTGGTCGCCTGCAGGCCGAGTTTGCCGTAGGTGTGGGTGAATTCGGCGAACCAGGGGTTAGTCAGCAGCGGGCAGTGACCGAAGATCTCGTGGAAAATGTCCGGCTCTTGCAGGTAATCCAGCTCTTCGCGGGTACGAATAAAGGTCGCCACCGGAAACTGCTTGTTGGCGAGCAATTCAAAAAAGGTCTGGAAGGGGATCAGTGCAGGCACCCGGGCGACTTGCCAGCCGGTGGTTTCACCGAGCACCTTGTTGATCTCGCCCAGTTGCGGAATGCGGTCGTGGGGCAGACCGAGTTTTTCGATACCGTCCAGGTATTCCTGGCACGCACGCCCTTCGATCACTTTCAGTTGGCGAGTGATCAGCGTGTTCCACACCGCGTGTTCTTCGGCGGGGTAGTCGATAAAACCTTGCGCATCGGGCTCGCGAGCCACGTAGTGCGTCTGCTTCATGCTGCTCTCCTGCTAGGGGATTTCGTTCTTGTTATGTCCTGCTATGGACTTAGAAATACCCCAAGGCGTTCGGCGTTGCAGCAGGTGGTTTGCAGCGGGCGCAGGAAAAAACCACGGTTTTCGTAAAGTATTCGTTACGGTTTGCCGGGTGTCGCGCAAGTATTGAGATCTGCGGGCTTGAAATGGCTTCCAGGTGTCACATAATCTTGACGACTATCTGAGCGCCTCAGCAGAAAAACACGCTCAAAGGCATTGGCACACCTGTAGGAGCTGGCTTGCCAGCGAAAGCGGTGTGTCATTCGATACATGTATTGGCTGACACACCGCCTTCGCTGCAAGCCAGCTCCTACAGGTATGCACGGGCATCAACTCATTCACCGAATTTTCGGGCCTTTATATGCGTATCAAAGTCCACTGCCAGAACCGCATCGGCATTCTGCGCGACATTCTCAACCTGCTGGTGGAGTACGGGATCAACGTCGCTCGCGGCGAGGTCGGCGGTGAGCATGGCAATGCCATCTACCTGCATTGCCCGAACCTGATCAACATTCAGTTCCAGGCGCTGCGGCCGAAATTCGAATCGATTGCCGGGGTCTTCGGGGTCAAGCGTGTCGGGCTGATGCCCAGCGAGCGTCGGCACATGGAGCTCAATGCGTTGCTCGGCGCGCTGGAGTTTCCGGTGCTGTCGATCGACATGGGCGGCTCGATCGTCGCGGCCAACCGCGCGGCGGCGCAGTTGCTCGGGGTGCGCGTCGATGAGGTGCCGGGGATCCCGTTGTCGCGCTACGCCGAGGATTTCGACTTGCCGGAACTGGTGCGCGCCAACAAGTCGCGGATCAACGGGCTGCGGGTCAAGGTCAAGGGCGACGTGTTTCTCGCCGACATTGCGCCGTTGCAGTCGGAGCATGACGACAGCGAGCCATGGCCGGCGCGGTGCTGACCCTGCATCGCGCGGATCGGGTGGGCGAGCGCATTTATAACGTGCGCAAGCAGGAACTGCGCGGGTTCGACAGCATTTTCCAGAGCTCGAAAGTGATGGCCGCCGTGGTGCGCGAAGCCCGGCGCATGGCGCCGCTGGATGCGCCGCTCTTGATCGAAGGCGAAACCGGCACCGGCAAGGAGTTGCTGGCGCGCGCCTGCCACCTGGCGAGCCCCCGTGGCCAGTCACCGCTGATGGCGCTCAACTGCGCCGGCCTGCCGGAGTCCATGGCCGAGACCGAGTTGTTCGGCTACGGCCCCGGGGCCTTCGAAGGGGCGCGGGCCGAAGGCAAGCTCGGGCTGCTGGAGCTGACGGCGGCGGTACGCTGTTTCTCGATGGCGTCGGCGAAATGAGCCCGCGTGCAGGTGAAATTGCTGCGCTTCCTGCAGGACGGTTGCTTCCGTCGCGTCGGCAGTGATGAAGAGGTTTACCTGGATGTGCGCGTGATCTGCGCGACCCAGGTCGACCTGTCCGAGCTGTGCGCACGGGGGGAGTTTCGCCAGGATCTGTATCACCGCCTGAACGTGCTGTCGTTGCACATCCCGCCGTTGCGCGAGTGCCTGGACGGGTTGACGCCGCTGGTGGAGCACTTCCTCGATCAGGCCAGCCGGCAGATCGGTTGCCCGCTGCCGAAACTGGCGCCGGCGGCGATGGAGCGGCTCAGCCACTACCATTGGCCGGGCAATGTCCGGCAACTGGAGAACGTGTTGTTCCAGGCGGTTTCGTTGTGCGAGGGCGGGACGGTCAAGGCCGAGCACATTCGACTGCCGGATTATGGGGTGCGTCAGCCCCTTGGCGATTTCTCGCTGGAGGGCGGGCTGGACGAGATTGTCGGGCGCTTCGAAAAGGCGGTGCTGGAGCGGCTGTATTCCGAGCATCCGAGCAGTCGGCAACTGGGGAAGCGGTTGGGGGTTTCGCATACCACCATTGCCAACAAGTTGCGTGAGTATGAGGTGGGCAAGACGGAGTCATAGCGGGCACTTGCGGTGTTTGTTCCGGCCTCTTCGCGAGCAAGCCCGCTCCCACATTTGATCGCGTTTTTCCTGGAGGAACCCGGTCAAATGTGGGAGCGGGCTTGCTCGCGAAGGCGGTGGCGGCCATTACCCGAGACCAATCCTTGCCGCCTGACGGCATGACACCGCCGGTTTTTCGACTTTGACTCAACCCCCCATTCCCGCCTGAAACCCCTCAACCCCTTTGTTTGCCGGCCCCTGCACCGCCAGAAAAAAGTTGGTCTGCAAATTGCTTATCGCTCAGCAGTACAGCACTGGGCGGCAAACGTCCGGCAGGCAGAGGAAAGAGTGTGGACAAGTACCTTTATGTGGCAATGACCGGCGCCAGCCAGAATGCACTGGCGCAGAAGGCTCATGCGAACAACCTGGCGAACATCTCCACCAACGGCTTCCAGAAAGACCTGGAGCAGGCGCGTTCGATGCCGGTGTTCGGTGACGGCTTTGCGGCGCGGGCGTTTGCCCTGACCGAACGTCCGGCCACCGACTTTTCCCCTGGCGCGCTGGTAGAAACCGGCCGCGACCTCGATGTCGCCGTGCAAGGCAACGGCTGGATTGCGGTGCAAAACCCCAACGGCGGCGAAAGCTACGTGCGCACCGGCAGCCTGAACGTCGACGCCCTCGGCGTGCTGCGGGCCGGCAACGGCATGCCGGTGCTGGGCAATGGCGGGCCGATTGCCGTGCCGCCCGAGCAGCAGATCGAAGTGGGCGAGGACGGCAGCATCAGCATTCGGGCGATGGGCGAGGGCCCGCGGGTGATGGCGCAAGTCGACCGGATCAAACTGGTCAACCCGGACTTCAAGAACATGACCAAGGGCCTGGACGGTTCGATCCACACCAAGGACGGCCAGCCGGCGCAAGCCGATGCCAACGTCAAGCTGGTGTCCGGCTTCCTCGAGTCGAGCAACGTCAATGCCGTGGAAGAGATGACCTCGGTGCTGGCCCTGGCCAAGCAGTTCGAACTGCACGTCAAGATGATGAACACCGCCAAAGAAGACGACCAGGCCATGGCTCGGGTCTTGCAGATCTAATAATCATCAGAACGTCGCGCCGTAAAACAGGCGCACGAGGAGAATTGAATGCTTCCGGCTCTATGGGTTGCCAAAACAGGCCTGTCCGCCCAGGACACCAACCTGACGACCATTTCCAACAACCTGGCCAACGTCTCGACCACGGGTTTCAAACGTGACCGCGCCGAGTTCCAGGACTTGCTCTACCAGATCAAGCGCCAGCCAGGCGCCCAGTCGACCCAGGACAGCGAACTGCCGTCGGGTCTGCAAGTGGGCACCGGTGTGCGCATCGTCGGCACCCAGAAAAACTTCACCGCCGGCAGCCTGCAGACCACCGAGCAACCGTTGGACATGGCCATCGACGGCCGCGGGTTCTTCCAGATCCTGCAGCCGGACGGCACCACGTCCTACACCCGTGACGGTACCTTCCACCTCGACTCCAACGGCCAGATCGTCAACGCCAGCGGCTTCGCCCTGGAACCGGCCATCGTCATCCCGAACGACGCCCAGACCTTCACGGTCGGTCGCGACGGCACCGTGTCCATCACCGTGGCCGGCAACCCGGCCGCCCAGGTGATCGGCAACCTGCAAACCGCCGACTTCATCAACCCGGCCGGCCTGCAGGCCGTGGGCAACAACCTGTTCCTGGAAACCGCCGCCAGCGGCGCGCCGCAAGTCGGCACCCCGGGCCTGGCCGGTTTCGGCACCACGCTGCAGAACACCCTGGAAACCTCCAACGTCAGCACCGTTGAAGAGATGGTCAACATGATCACCACTCAACGTGCCTACGAGATGAACTCCAAGGTGATTTCCACCGCCGACCAGATGCTCTCGTTCGTCACGCAGAATCTGTAATCAAGTCCATGGGGCGGCCACGTGGTCGCCAGCAACACCGTGAGGTAGGGTCATGAATCGCTTTGTATCTGTCCTGGCACTGAGTGGGATCACCGCGCTCGCGGGTTGTGTCGCCCCACCGCCCAAGCCCAATGACCCTTACTACGCCCCGGTGTTGCCACGCACGCCGCTGCCGGCGGCGGCCAACAACGGCTCGATCTACCAGGCCGGTTTCGAACAGAACCTGTACAGCGACCGCAAGGCGTTCCGGGTCGGTGACATCATCACCATCACCCTGAACGAGCGCACCCAGGCCAGCAAGAACGCCAATTCGCAAACCGCCAAGAACAGCAAGACCGACATCGGCCTGAGCTCGTTTTTCGGTGGCGGCCTGAGCACCAACGATCCGGTGGGCAGCGGTAACCTGAGCCTGGACGTCGGTTACGCCGGCGACCGCGCGACCAAGGGCGACAGCAAGTCCGGCCAGAGCAACAGCCTGACCGGTTCGATCACGGTGACCGTCGCCGACGTCTTGCCCAACGGCATCATCGCCGTGCGCGGTTAGAAGTGGCTGACCCTCAACACCGGCGACGAGCTGGTGCGGATTGCCGGCCTGGTGCGCGCCGATGACATCGCCACCGACAACACCGTGTCCTCGACCCGGGTCGCCGACGCACGCATCACCTATTCGGGCACCGGTGCCTTTGCCGACGCGAGTCAGCCAGGCTGGTTCGACCGTTTCTTCCTCAGCCCGCTGTTCCCTTTCTAGGTGGCCACGTTGAATTTGAGAAGTCTCATCGTTGCGGCCTTGATGGTGTGTGCAGCGTCCAGCGTCCAGGCCGAGCGCCTGAAGGACATCGCGAGCATTTCCGGGGTGCGCTCCAACCAATTGATCGGCTACGGCCTGGTGGTCGGGCTTAACGGCACCGGCGACCAGACGACCCAGACCCCGTTCACCCTGCAGACCTTCAACAACATGCTCTCGCAGTTCGGCATCAAGGTGCCGCCGGGTTCGGGCAACGTGCAATTGAAAAACGTCGCGGCCGTGTCGATCAGTGCCGACCTGCCGGCGTTCGCCAAGCCGGGTCAGCAGATCGACATTACCGTGTCCTCCATCGGCAACTCCAAGAGCCTGCGCGGCGGCACCTTGCTGCTGACTCCGCTCAAGGGGATCGACGGCAACGTCTACGCCATCGCCCAGGGCAACCTGGTGGTCGGCGGCTTCGATGCCGAAGGTCGCGATGGCTCCAAGATCACCGTCAACGTGCCCTCGGCCGGGCGCATCCCCGGTGGGGCCTCGGTCGAGCGTTCGGTGCCGAGCGGGTTCAACCAGGGCAACAGCCTGACCCTGAACCTCAACCGTTCGGACTTCACCACCGCCAAGCGCATCGTCGACAAGATCAACGACCTGCTCGGCCCCGGCGTCGCCCAGGCCATCGACGGCGGCTCGATTCGGGTCAGCGCGCCGCTCGATCCCAGTCAGCGCGTCGACTACCTGTCGATACTCGAAAACCTCGAAGTCGACCCGGGCCAGGCGGTGGCGAAAGTCATCATCAACTCGCGCACCGGCACCATCGTGATCGGCCAGAACGTCAAGGTGTCCCCGGCCGCCGTGACCCACGGCAGCCTGACTGTGACCATCACCGAAGACCCGATCGTCAGCCAGCCCGGCCCGCTGTCCAACGGGCAGACGGCGGTCGTGCCGCGCTCGCGGGTCAACGCCCAGCAGGAAGCCAAGCCGATGTTCAAGTTCGGCCCGGGCACCACCCTCGACGAAATCGTCCGGGCGGTGAACCAGGTCGGCGCCGCGCCGGGTGACTTGATGGCCATCCTCGAAGCGCTGAAACAGGCCGGCGCCTTGCAAGCCGACTTGATCGTGATCTGAGGATGACGACCATGGACATGCGCAAGGGCGGAGTGGGGGTCAGCAGCAGCGACTCGGGGTCCTATTCGGACCTCAATCGCCTCAACCAGCTCAAGGTCGGCGACAAGAACAGCGACGGCAACCTGCGCAAGGTCGCGCAGGAATTCGAGTCGCTGTTCCTCGGCGAAATGCTCAAATCCATGCGCTCGGCCACCGACGCGTTGGGCCAGGACAACCCGCTCAACACGCCGGCGGCCAAAGCAGTACCAGGAAATGTACGACCAAAGCAGTCGCCGTCTCCATGTCCCGCGAAGGCGGCGGCATCGGCCTGGCGGACGTGTTGATGCGCCAGATGGCAAAGAACAAACCGCTGGCGCCGGGCGAGGCCGCTGCAGCGTCCGCCGCCAAGCAGGCAGCCGCGAAAGCCGCGGTGGAAACACCGATCGCCGCCGGCACGACCGCCACCCACGGCCCCTTGTCGCGCTCAATGGCGAGCGACCGTTGTGGGCGTCGCGCTCGGTACAGTCAACCGCGAGCGCGGGCGAGGGCGCGCATCACAACGACATGGCCCTGATCAACCAGCGACGCCTGGCCCTGCCACCAAAACTGGCCGACCGCTTGCTCGCCGGGCTGGTGCCGTCGGCATCGACCAAGACAGCGACCACGGCGCCGTCCGCCACCACGGCGCTGAACCAGGTCCAGCTGCCGCCAAGCACTCCAACCGGCGCCGGCCCCCTGTACAACGGCGACTGGCTGACCGCACAAACCGATACCGCCGCCAGCGGGCGCCTGCAGGTCCATGGCCGTGCCATGGCGCAAATCCCCCTGGCCCCGGCGAAAAAAGCCTTCAGCTCCGCCGACGAATTCGTCAACACCATGCTGCCCATGGCCAAGGAAGCCGCCGACCGCATCGGCGTCGATCCGCGTTACCTGGTGGCCCAGGCCGCCCTGGAAACCGGTTGGGGCAAATCGGTCATGCGCGCCCAGGACGGCAGCAGCAGCCACAACCTGTTCGGCATCAAGGCCGGCAGCAGCTGGCAGGGCGACTCGGCGCGGGCGATCACCAGCGAATTCAGAAATGGCGCAATGGTCAAGGAAACGGCGCAGTTCCGTTCCTACGCCTCCTACAAGGACAGCTTCCATGACCTGGTGACCTTGCTGCAATCGAACAATCGTTATCAAGACGTGGTGAAATCCGCCGATAACCCGGAACAATTTGTGCGCGAGTTGCAGAAGGCCGGTTACGCCACCGACCCGGACTACGCCAGCAAGATTTCGCAGATAGCCAGGCAGATGACCAGTTACCAGAACTACGCTGCGGCGGGCGTTTCCACCACGCCTTTATAGGCATAAGGGTCTGAATCATGAGTTTGCTCAATATCGGGATGTCGGGGCTGAACGCCAGCCAGGTGTCGTTGGCGACCGTCGGCAACAACATTGCCAACGCCAACACCGCCGGCTATTCACGCCAACAAACCATTCAGAGCAGTAATACTTCGCACCTCAATGGCGGGGTGTTTATCGGCAGCGGTACGACCCTGGCCGATGTGCGTCGGGTCTATAACGCCTACCTCGACAGCCAGCTGCAAACCTCGACCTCGCTGAGTAACGATGCCAACGCCTACCTCGAGCAGGTAAGCCCGCTGGACAAGCTGTTCTCCGACAAGACCACCGGGATCAGTGCGGTATTGAGCAGTTTCTTTGCCTCGGTGCAGACGTCTGCCGGGGCGCCGAGCGACACCGCCGGGCGGCAGTTGCTGTTGACCAATGCGCAAACGTTGAGCAACCGCTTCAACGCCCTGGCGTCGCAGATGCAGCAGCAGAACGAAGGCATCAACAGTCAGTTGACCACGATAACCGACAAGGTCAATCAGCTGACGTCGTCGATTGCCGGGTTGAACCAGCAAATTTCCCAGGCTGCCAACTCGACCGGCAGCGGCCCCAGCAACTTGCTCGACGCCCGCAATGAAGCGGTGCGCACGCTCAATGAATTGGTCGGGGTCACCGTCCAGGAGTACAACGGCAGTTACAACGTTTCCCTGGGGACGGGGCAGTCGCTGGTGATGGGCAACACGGCGAACACACTGTCGACCGTCAGAAGCGGGATCGACAAGAGCCAGCTGAATATCCAGGTCAACTCGCCGTCGTCGGTCAGTGACGTGACGTCGGTCATCAGCGGCGGCAAGATCGGTGGGTTGCTACGCTATCGCGAAGACGTGCTGGCGCCGGCGATCAACGACCTGGGCCGCACGGCACTGGTGGTTGCCGACAAGATCAACCGTCAGCTGGGCCAGGGGCTGGATGCCAATGGCGAGTTCGGTGCTTCGCTGTTCTCCAACATCAACAGTGCTACCGCCATCAGTCAGCGCAGTGTGGGGGCTTCGACTAACAGTAAAGGTTCCGGCAACCTCAACGTCACCATCACCGACTCCAGTGCTTTGTCCAAGTTTGACTATCAGGTCACGTTCACGGCCGCGGACAAGTACACGGTCAAGCGTTCCGATGGCAAGGAGATGGGGGCTTTTGACCTGTCGCCAGCGGCAGAAATCGATGGCTTCAAGCTCGATCTCAACGGCGGCGCTCTGAAGGCCGGAGATACGTTCAAAGTCATGCCGACGCGTGCCGGCGCGAGTGCCATCACCACCCAGATGACCGACTCGAACAAGCTGGCGTTTGCCGGCCCTCTCGTCGCGACCAGCGGCAGCGGCAACAGTGGTTCCGGTGCGCTGACACCGCCCGCGCTGTCCATCCCGTTGGACATCTATGGCGGTGCCGACCTGGCCGGCTTGCAAGCAGGCATCAAGAACTCGATGCCGGTGACGCTGACCTTCAAGGACGCGGTGGGCGGTAGCCAGGATTACGAAGTATTCGACTCGACTGGGAAGAGCATTGATAAGGGCACGATCGTTCCCGGCCAAGGCAACGATCTGACCATCAAGGTGCCGATGCTCGACGCGTCCGGCACAGCGATCCCCGGCAAATCGTTTTCCTTCAACGCCACGGTCAGTGGCACGCCTTCAAAGAATGACAAGTACGAAGTCGCGTTCAACGTGGATGGCAAGCAAGACAACCGCAACGCCAACGAACTGTTGGGCTTGCAGACCAAGGCCACGGTCGGTGTCAGTGATGGCAACGCCGGCATGAGCATGGGCACCGCTTACAGCCAACTGGTGGGACAGGTCGGCGCCAAGGCCAGCCAGGCCCTCGGCGACAGCACGGCGAGCGGGGCGATTCTGGCGCGCGCCAAGTCCGAGGTGGCCTCGGTGTCCCAGGTCAACCTCGACGATGAGGCCGCCGACCTGGTCAAGTTCCAGCAGTACTACACCGCGTCGTCGCAGATTATCAAGGCCGCGCAAGAAATCTTCAGCACGCTGATCAACAGTCTTTAAGGGAGTATTCGACGATGCGAATTTCTACAGCCCAGTACTTTGAGACGAGTGCGGCCAAGTACCAGAATAACTTCTCTTCGATCGTCAAGACCCAGGAGCAGATCACCTCGGGCGTGCGCATTCAAAGTGCCGGCGATGACCCTGTGGGCGCGTCGCAGTTGCTGATGTTGCAACAGCAGAAGGCGATGTTGGGGCAGTACAGCAGCAACATGGGCAGCATCAAGAGTTCGCTGGCCTCCCAGGAAAGCGTGCTGGATAGCGTCAACACCGCGCTGCAGCGAGCGCGCGAATTGGCGCTCCAGGCGGGTAACGGTGGCTACAGCGATGCCGATCGAAAAACCATTGCCGGCGAGATCGGCGAGATTGAAGCGCAGGTGTTGGGCTTGCTCAACAGCAAGGACGCGTCCGGCAACTACATGTTCTCCGGCTCGAAGTCCTCGACGCCGCCTTATGTGCGCAACAACGACGGCACTTACGCCTATCAGGGTGATGACACCCAGTTGAACCTGCAGGTGTCGGACACGCTGTCCATTGCCACCAGCGATACCGGTAAAAACATCCTCGAGTCGGCGACCAACTCGGGGCGCACCCAGGCGATTGCTGATCCGTCCAAGCCTAATGACGGTACCGTTTCGGTGTCCGCCGGCTTGATGAAATCGAACGCGGCTTATACCAATAGTTTTGCTGCTGGAGAGCCCTACGAACTGAAGTTTGTGGACAGCACGCATTACACCATCGCGGACAAGACAGGTAAGGATGTGACGTCCGAAGTCTCGGGGAACGGCATATTCGATGCGAAAAAAGAAGGTGGCTCGACCATCAGCCTGCGGGGTGTGGAGTTCGACATCACCTTGCGCCTCAAGGCGCCTGTGGATCCTGCGACCAACCTGCCAATGACCCCTGACGAAGAGGTCAAGGATTACACGTTCTCCCTGGGCAGCAAGCCTGACAGCTTCAACGCATCACGGACACCGAGCAACGATTCGACCGCTCAGATCACCAAGTCCGGCGTTCTGGACGAAGCACAAGCACGCGACGACTACGTCAAAGGATTTCCCAACAGCGGTGTGGTCATCAAGTTCACCGATGCCACCAACTACAAAGTCTATGCCCAGCCAATGGGGGCAGACAGCAAGCCGATCGGCGAGGGTGGCCTGACTGCCGGCTCGATCACGTTCGCGGGGGTGAAGTTTGATTTCACCGGGGACCCGCAAGCGCAGGATCAGTTTGTGGTGGGGGCCAGCAACCACCAGACGCAAAGTGCATTGGACACCTTGAGCCAGTTGCGCCAGGCGCTGGAAACACCCTCCGATGGCAACGTTCAGGCACAGATCAAGCTGAAAGACACGATAAATGCGTCGATCGGCAATCTGTCCAATGCCAGTGAGCGGGTCGATAACGTTCGAGGGTCGATAGGTGCGCGCTTGAACGCCATCGACATCCAGAGCGCCGAGAACGTCAGCCAGGGCTTGAGCAACACCAGCACCCAGGCGGCTATCGGTGATACGGATGTCGCCACGGCGTCCATCGAACTGGCCTTCCAGCAATCACTGTTGCAGGCATCGCAACTGGCGTTCGTGAAAATCGCCCAGCTGAGCCTGTTCAACAAGCTTTGATCCTTGCTCGATGGCCGGCCCGCTCTTGCGGGGCCGCTTCCCGCTTCTGTAGGAGCAAGCTTGCTCGCGATGGTCTCAAAGGCGACGCGTTTATCCGGAATAAACGCGTTATCGTTAACGACCATCGCGAGCAAGCTCGCTCCTACAACGGCGTTATCTCGCTGGCCCTTATTCCCTTCGTCGCTGGTTTTTTATCGCCCGGTTGGCGGCTGATCGCTTGTTTGTGCCTGGATGTTTGGCACAAGGCACGCAAAATGCGTGACCTGCGAGTCATAATGAGCATCTTCACTGTATTGTGTCAGAAAGGATGGGCAGGGGGCTGACCCTTGTCGGACGTGTTTTCAGGCTGCCTGAGGCGTCTGCACCGTATTTTTTCACTCGGTGAAATCCAGTATTTTCAGTACCTCTCGGTCTGCGAGCGGTGATCTCCAGCTATTTAGTATTGGGAAGCCACAATGATTGGCATAAAAAGCATTGCCAGCTACGTGCCAGCGAGTGGGCTGGATAATTATGCTCAGGGCGCGAAATTCGAGAAGGATGAAGAGTTCATCCTCGGGAAAATCGGTTCGGCCTTCCTGCCGCGCAAGGACGCCGGGCAGGAAACCTCCGACCTCTGCGTCGAGGCGGCCAATGCCTTGTTTGCGAATAATCCGCAACTCGATCGTCAAGCCATCGACGTGCTCATCGTCGTCACCCAGAACGGCGACGAAGAAGGCCTGCCCCACACCTCCGCCATCGTCCAGGACAAGCTGGGCCTGTCGACCAACGTCGCGGCCTTCGATATCTCCCTGGGCTGCTCCGGCTACGTCTACGGCATCTACGCCATCAAGGGCTTCATGGAAGCCACAGGCCTGAAGAACGGCCTGCTGATCACCGCCGACCCGTATTCGAAAATCGTCGACCCGGAAGACCGCAACACCACCATGCTGTTCGGCGACGCCGCCACCGCCACCTGGATGGGTGACGACGCGACCTGGCAGCTGGGCAAGGCCAAGTTCGGCACCGACGGCTCCGGCGCGCCGCACCTGAAGGTAACCGACGGGGTGTTCTATATGAACGGGCGGCAGGTGTTCAACTTTGCCCTGCTCAAGGTGCCGGCGCATTTGCATGAGTTGCTCAATGAGTCGGGGCTGACCTCCCAGGACGTTGATGCGTTCTGCATTCACCAGGGCAGCGCGGCGATTGTCGACGCCGTGGCGCGGCGTTTTGAAAACGAGCCGGAGAAGTTCATCAAGGACATGGTCGAGACTGGCAACACCGTGTCTTCGAGCATTCCGCTGCTGCTGGAAAAGCACATGTTTGATTCCAGCTGGAAGCGTGTGGCGATCAGTGGATTTGGCGTGGGCCTGTCCTGGGGCTCGGCGATTATCCACCGCCCTTGATCCGCGTATAACGGCTGCAACGAAACGCTCATGACCGAAAGGTCATGGGCGTTTTTTGCGTTTGGGGCAGGGTGATGTAAGCCCTTGAATCTAAACAAGTGGCACGGTGCTAGTAAATAATTCGAAAAAAGCCCTCAAGCAAATTGCATTCACGACGATAACCATTACGAAGGTTCTCTAGGCCACACCCGGCGGTTGCCAGGGCCGGAAGCCGCAGTATTCATCCAATGAGGATTTCGCAATGTCCATGTCAGTAAATACCAACCTCACCTCCCTGACCGTCCAAAAGAACCTGAACAAAGCCGGCGATAATCTGAGCACCTCGATGACCCGTCTGTCTTCCGGCCTGAAAATCAACAGCGCCAAAGACGATGCTGCTGGCATGCAGATCGCCAACCGTCTGACCTCCCAGGTTAAAGGCATGAGCGTGGCGATCGCCAACGCCAACAACGGTACTTCAATTGCACAGACCGCTGAAGGCGCGATGCAAGAGTCGACCAACATTCTGCAACGTCTGCGTGAACTGGCCCTGCAGTCCGCGAACAGCGATAAAAGCGACGCTGACCGTTCCGCACTGCAGGCAGAATTTACGGCGAAAACCGGTGAACTGACCCGTATCGCCCAAACCACCACCTTCGGTGGTCGCAACCTGCTGGACGGCTCGTTCCAGAACCAGGCGTTCCAGATTGGTTCCGATGCCAACCAGACTATCTCGTTTGGCATGAACGATATCAGCGCTACGGGTTTGAAGGGTTCTTTCACTGAAGCCTCTGTGGGTGGGGCGGCGATGAAAAACCTGTCGGCCACTTCTGTGGGGTCTGTGCTGACAAATTCTGCGACAACCACTACCACACAACCGACAAACACCACACAACCTGTCACATCTGCTCCTAGCGCTACAGCCACTGGTTCAGCTGTTTCTGCTCTAACGACTGCCGGTGGACCTTCCGGGATACTAGTAGCTGATGACATTAAAATAAACGGTTTTGCCGTAACCCTGACGGCCGATATGACCGGCACTGCTCTTGCTGCCGCGATTGAAACAGCAGACTCGACTGTTACGGCAAACTTTGATGATACTACCGGAGTCATGACGCTGACTTCGGCGGCAGATATCGTTGTAAGTGGTGCTGACGTAGCTAAAGCGGGCCTTACCGCTACCACCTCCACTGCTACGACGACGACGACAGCTACTGGTACAGGCACTGCTGTTTCTACGCTAACGACCGGTGGTACTGCCTCTACCCTGACTGCAGCAGACGAAATTACCATTAACGGTAATAAAGTTGCTGTGACATCGGGTATGAAAGGTACCGCGCTTGCTGCGGCGATCACTGCTGCAGACTCGAGTGTAACAGCCGCATTTAACGATACCACTGGCGTCATGACGCTGACTTCGGCAGCAGCTATCACCGTAGGGGGGGCTGACGCTGCTAAAACGGGCTTTGCCACTACCGCCACTGCTACAGGCACTGCTGTTTCTACGCTAACCACCGGTGGTACCGCCTCTACCCTGACTGCGGCAGACGAAATCACCATTAACGGCAATAAAGTTGCTGTGACAGCGGGTATGAAAGGTACCGCGCTTGCGGCGGCGATCACTGCTGCAGACTCGAGTGTAACAGCCGCATTTAACGACACTACTGGCGTCATGACGCTTACTTCTTCAGCAGCTATTGTTGTTGGTGGTGCTGATGCTGCAAAAGCAGGTCTTGCTAACCTTCCGGCTGTAGGTACTCCAAAAAATGGCTCCTCTTTAATGGGAGGGGACGGTTCTATCTCCATTAATGGTAAGGCTGTTGCCTGGACTGCAGCAGAGAGTGTTGATCAAGTATTGGTGAAAATGAAAGCGATTGAAGGAATCGGGTCTGCTTCCATTAATGCTGAAGGGCGTATCGCGCTGACTTCAAAAGACGGTAACGACGTAAAGTTGGCCAATATTGACGGCGGCTCGCTGGCTAAGTTGGGCCTGTCGGCAGGTACTTCTCAGGCCAAGCTGACTGCTGATACTTCGATCGAATTGAACGGCGTTGAAGTCAAGTTCAAGAAGGGTGACACCGCCGATTCCATCGTATCGTCGATCAACAGCGCCAGCACCGGTGTGACAGCCAGCAAAAATACTGACGGCACTTTGAAACTGTTCTCTAACAAGGACATCACCATCAAGGACGGTAGCGCGGGTACAGGTTTAGAGGCTTTGGGTCTGACCCCGGCAACTGGCAGTACTGGCAAAACTGCTGCAACCACCGTAGAAACCACCGTTTCCGACCTGAGCATTCTGACTGCCGCTGACTCCCAGCGTACCGTTCAGGCTCTGGCTGACGCGATCCAGCAGATCGACACCCAACGCTCCGCTCTGGGTGCCGTACAAAACCGTTTGACCAGCACCGTGGCCAACCTGCAAAGCATCACCGAGAACTCCACCGCTGCACTGGGTCGCGTTCAGGATACTGACTTCGCTTCCGAAGCCGCAGAGCTGACCAAGCAGCAAACCCTGCAACAGGCATCCACTGCGATCCTGTCCCAGGCTAACCAACTGCCATCCGCTGTAATGAAACTGCTTCAGTAATTTCAGCGCTTGGTTAAGAACAGAAGGGCGCGTTTACGTGCCCTTTTGTTTTTTCAGCTTTCAGCGTTTGAAGGTGGCACGGATTGTGATGCTGTCTGCCGCATCGGCCTTGCTCGCCAATAAAGCAGCAGCCACCGGCTAAGGAGAATACAGATGGCCAGTTCAACCATTACGGGTGTCGGTTCAGGTTTCGATACCGTCGGGATTGTGACTGCCTTGGTGAATGCTGAAAAAGCACCCAAGCAAAGCCAGATCACCAAGCTGCAAACCAGTACCACGACTCAGTTGTCGGCGGTGGGTACGGTGAAAGCCGCGCTCGAAAGCTATCGTACGGCGATTGCCAAGCTCAATAGCGTGTCCAGCTTCAACGGTTTGGCCGCTTCGTCGTCTGACGAGAAAATTTCCAAGGTCACGATTGATGACAAGGCCTCCAGCGGTACCTATGCGCTGGATGTCACTCAATTGGCGACCGCTTCAAAAGTGACCAGCAAGGTGTTTGAGGGCGGTGCTTCGGCGGTGGTTAACGCGGGTACGCAGTCCACGACCCTGACCATCTCGCAGTCCGATAACGACTACAACGTTTCTATCCCGGCGGGTGCGACCATGCAGCAGACCCGTGACGCGATCAACACGCAGCTGCAAACCAAAGGCATCAGTGCCAACGTCCTGACCGACGCCAATGGTTCACGCCTGGTGATCAGCTCGCAGACCACGGGCAAGGGCACCGACATTACCATCAGCGGTAACTCTGAGTTGTCGACCGGGTATAGCGCCGGTAAACCGCCGGTTAACGCCGAATACACCATCGATGGCATCGCCATGGAATCGTCGAGCAACAAAGTCACGTCGGCCATCAGTGGCGTGAGCCTTGAGCTGATCGACACCAAGCCCTCGACCATCACCGTGGCCTCCAACACCGGCACCCTGAAAACCTCGGTGCAGTCGTTTGTGACGGCGTACAACGCGCTGCTGACCTCGATCAACACCCAGACCAAAGTCACGGCGACGGGTGATGCGGCGACGACCACCTCGGGCGCGCTGACCGGCGATGCTTCCATGCGCCAGTTGGTCAACGGTATTCGCAACGAACTGCTGCAAAACACCACAGGGTCGAGCATCGGCAACTTGTCGCAAATGGGCATCAGCACCGATCAGAAGACCGGGTTGCTGACCCTGGATGACAAAAAATGGGACGCCGCGGTGGCGACACCTAACGGTGCGCTTGAGATTTCCAAGGTGTTTACCGGTGACACGGGTCTGGTGGCGCGCATGACCAAAGCCACGGCTGCCTACGTTGGCACCTCGGGCCTGCTGGCATCGCGTGCCTCGGACTTGAACGCCAAACTGACCGACCTGACCACTCAGCAAGGCGACCTGGATCGCCGTATGGAATCCTTGAAAAGCACCCTGAGCGCCAAATACACGGCGATGGACACCTTGATCGCGCAGATGAATGCCAGCAGCTCCAGCATCATGACCACGCTCAACTCTTTGAATAACCCTAAAGATGACTGATTTGGCTCGATCTCGTGGCTAAAGTTTTTCGTGCCACCGTCGACATAGAGAGCATGTCCCAGTCATTTTGCCTGTCATCTGTAATGAGGTAGAAACATGAACCCGATGCGCGCCCTTCGTCAGTATCAGAAGGTTAATTCTCACGCTCAGATCTCTGAAGCCAGCCCCCATCGCCTGATTCAATTGCTGATGGAAGGCGGTCTGGATCGCATGGCGCAGGCCAAAGGTGCGATCAGTCGTGGTGATCTCGCGCAGAAGGCACTGTTGATTACCAAGGCTATCGACATCATCACCGGCCTGCGTCAGGGCCTGGATGAAGAAAAGACTGAAGACAAGGCTGCCTTGCAGCAGCTGGACAGCCTGTACGAGTACATGACTGTGCGTTTGACCCTGGCCAATGCGCAAAACGACCCAGAGATCATCGACGAAGTGGCCCGCCTGCTGATCACGGTCAAAAGCGGCTGGGATGCAATTGCGGATCAACAAGTCGGCTAGTTCGAGGATGACGCCATGAGTCAAGCACTGCAACGGATTGAACAAACCCGCGAAGCCCTGATCGATGCGCTGGCCGAGCGTAATTGGGATGCGATTGGTGAACTGGATATGGCGTGTCGTGCATGCGTCGACGAGGTGCTCACCGAAGCGCCCATCGACGAGGCGGCGGTGCGGACCAATCTGGAAAGCCTGCTGGCCGTCTACAAGGATTTATTGACGGTGACGATGGGCGAGCGCCAATCGATAGTCGACGAAATGTCCCAGATGACCCAAGCGAAGAACGCGGCAAAGGTTTACCATCTGTTCGGTTGAAAAACCGACTAGTCCAAATTGTACTGCGCCATAAATTTGACTGTTCACGGTTTTTTGACTTAACTAGTGGCTGTTTCCAGATTTCAGGCGTGTACAGGCTTTTCTGTCTGCGTGCGTCTGGCTTGCCCACTGATTTCGGGCACCGGGTTGACTAGGGAAGTAGCTATTGCATGTGGCGTGAAACCAAAATTCTGCTGATCGATGACGATAGCGTTCGCCGCCGGGATCTGGCGGTGATTTTGAATTTTCTTGGCGAAGAAAATTTACCCTGCGGCAGCCATGACTGGCAGCAGGCGGTCGGCTCGTTGTCGTCAAGTCGTGAAGTAATCTGTGTCCTCATTGGCACGGTCAGTGCGCCTGGCGCACTTCTGGCCCTGTTAAAGACACTCTCGACCTGGGATGAGTTCCTTCCGGTGTTGTTGATGGGCGATAATTCTTCCGCAGACTTGCCGGAAGACATGCGTCGCCGCGTGCTGTCGACCCTGGAAATGCCCCCCAGCTACAGCAAATTGCTCGACTCGTTGCACCGTGCCCAGGTCTATCGCGAGATGTATGACCAGGCGCGCGAGCGCGGTCGGCATCGTGAACCCAATCTTTTCCGCAGTCTGGTCGGCACCAGCCGGGCGATTCAGCACGTGCGGCAGATGATGCAGCAAGTCGCCGACACCGATGCCAGCGTGTTGATTCTCGGTGAGTCCGGCACCGGCAAGGAAGTGGTCGCGCGCAATCTGCACTACCACTCCAAGCGGCGTGACGCGCCGTTCGTGCCGGTCAATTGCGGGGCGATTCCGGCAGAGTTGCTGGAAAGCGAACTGTTCGGGCATGAGAAGGGCGCCTTTACCGGGGCGATCACCAGCCGGGCCGGGCGCTTTGAGCTGGCCAACGGCGGCACCCTGTTCCTCGATGAAATCGGCGACATGCCGCTGCCGATGCAGGTCAAGCTGTTGCGCGTGTTGCAGGAGCGCACCTTCGAGCGCGTGGGCAGCAACAAGACCCAGAGCGTCGATGTGCGCATCATTGCGGCGACCCACAAGAATCTCGAAAGCATGATCGAGATCGGCTCGTTCCGTGAAGACCTGTATTACCGCCTGAACGTGTTCCCGATTGAAATGGCGCCGTTGCGCGAGCGTGTCGAAGACATCCCGCTGCTGATGAACGAGCTGATCTCGCGCATGGAGCACGAGAAGCGCGGTTCGATCCGTTTCAACTCCGCGGCGATCATGTCGCTGTGCCGTCACGGCTGGCCGGGCAACGTCCGTGAGCTGGCCAACCTGGTGGAGCGCATGGCGATCATGCATCCCTACGGGGTGATCGGCGTGGTCGAGTTGCCGAAGAAATTCCGCTATGTCGATGATGAAGACGAGCAACTGGTCGACAGCCTGCGCAGTGATCTCGAAGAGCGGGTGGCCATCAACGGCCATACCCCGGACTTCAGCGCCAACGCACTGCTGCCGCCGGAAGGCCTGGACCTGAAGGACTACCTGGGTGGTCTGGAGCAGGGGCTGATTCAGCAGGCGCTGGATGATGCCAATGGCATCGTCGCGCGCGCCGCGGAACGCCTGCGTATTCGTCGCACCACCCTGGTGGAGAAGATGCGCAAGTACGGCATGAGCCGGCGTGAGGGTGATGAACAGGCGGAGGATTGACGCCTGTTCTACCCCCCCCCCCTGTAGGAGCTGGCTTGCCAGCGAAGGCGGCCGATAGTCTTGTGGCGGCGGTGATGACGCCTTCGCCGGCAAGCCGGCTCCTACAGGGGATTGGTGTTGTTTAGCGATTTTATGTTCGCTGAAAATCAACTGTAGGACTGGCTTGCCAGCGAAGGCGTCAACACATGTATTGGCTGATAGACCGCTTTCGCTGGCAAGCCAGCTCCTACACGTGCGCGATGCAGCAGCCGGTTTATGTATCGCCTGACACGCCGCCTTCGCAGCGGTGCGGCGATCGGACAAGCCAGCTCCTACAGTTTCCTTAACTGTTTTCAGGCACGGGTATTGCTATAGCTCTCGCAACCTTCCGTTTAACTGACGGTCAGCCCAAGCGAGTGAGCACACGATGCCCCAAGCCGCCCAGTTGTCTCCTGTCCCTGACGCTTCGGGGGCCCCGTCGTCCGTAGAGCAGGCCAGCCGGCTGGGCCTTGAGCAGTCGTTTGCGCTGTTCAACCAGATGTCGAGTCAATTGACTGACTCCTACAGCATGCTCGAAGCCCGGGTCACCGAGCTCAAGGGTGAGCTGGAAGTGGTCAGCGCCCAGCGCATGCAGGAACTGGCGGAAAAAGAACGCCTGGCCAACCGCCTGCAAAACCTCCTCGATCTGTTGCCCGGCGGCGTCATCGTCATCGATGCCCAGGGCATCGTGCGCGAAGCCAATCCCGCGGCCTGTGAGTTGCTGGGGTTGCCCCTCGAAGGCGAGCTGTGGCGGCAGGTCATTGCCCGCTGCTTCGCGCCCCGGGAGGACGATGGCCATGAAATCTCCCTGAAGGATGGCCGGCGCCTGTCGATCGCCACGCGCTCGCTGGATGCCGAACCGGGGCAGTTGGTGTTGCTCAACGACCTGACTGAAACCCGGCACCTGCAGGATCAACTGGCGCGCCACGAACGGCTGTCGTCCCTGGGGCGCATGGTCGCCTCGCTGGCCCATCAGATTCGCACGCCGTTGTCCGCGGCCTTGCTCTATGCCAGTCATTTGACGGAGCAAACGCTGCCGGTCGAGACCCAGCAACGGTTTGCCGGGCGCCTCAAGGAGCGTTTGCACGAGCTGGAGCATCAGGTGCGCGACATGCTGGTGTTCGCCCGCGGCGAGCTGCCGCTGACCGATCGCATCACCCCGAAAATGCTCTTGCAGTCGCTGCAGGCGGCGGCGCTGACCCAGGTGCAGGGGTTGCCGATCCGCTGGCAGTGCGACAGCCATTCGGGCGAGCTGCTGTGCAATCGCGACACCCTGGTCGGCGCCATCCTCAACCTGATCGAAAACGCGATTCAGGCCAGTGCCGGTGACGTGCGTTTGAAGGTCCATCTGTATCGCCGCGACAACAGCTTGCGCGTCGCGGTCAGTGACAGCGGCAGTGGCATCGACAGCCAGGTGCTGGCCCGTCTGGGCGAGCCGTTTTTCACCACCAAGGCCACCGGCACCGGCCTCGGCCTGACCGTGGTCAAGGCGGTGGCGCGGGCCCATCAGGGCGAATTGCAGCTGCGCTCGCGGCTGGGTCGTGGCACCTGCGCGCTGGTGAGCCTGCCGCTTTTTTCGGCGGACAAGCCCCGCGTTCAGGGGGGGCAATGAACAACATGGCGATCAAGGTGTTGCTGGTCGAGGACGACCGCGCCTTGCGCGAAGCCTTGGCGGATACGCTGTTGCTCGGCGGTCACGCTTACACCGCGGTGGGTTCGGCGGAGGAGGCGCTGGCTGCCGTCAGCGTCGAGGCGTTCAATCTGGTGCTCAGCGACGTCAACATGCCGGGCATGGATGGCCATCAACTGCTCGGCTTGCTGCGGGCGCGCCAGCCGCAATTGCCGGTGTTGCTGATGACGGCCCACGGCGCGGTGGAGCGGGCGGTCGATGCGATGCGTCAGGGCGCGGCGGATTACCTGGTCAAGCCGTTCGAACCCAAAACCTTGCTCGATCTGGTGGCGCGGCATGCGCTTGGCAGTCTCGGCGCGAGCGAAGGCGAGGGGCCGATCGCGTTCGAGCCGGCCAGTGCACAGTTGCTGGAATTGGCCGCGCGGGTCGCGCGCAGTGACTCCACGGTGCTGATCTCCGGGGAGTCCGGGACCGGCAAGGAAGTGCTGGCGCGCTACATCCACCAGCACTCCCGGCGCGCCAGTCAGCCGTTTATTGCGATCAATTGCGCAGCCATTCCCGACAACATGCTTGAGGCCACGCTGTTCGGTCACGAGAAGGGTTCGTTCACCGGTGCCATCGCGGCGCAGGCCGGCAAGTTCGAGCAGGCGGACGGCGGGACCATCCTGCTTGACGAAATTTCCGAAATGCCCCTGGGCCTGCAGGCCAAGCTGTTGCGGGTGTTGCAAGAGCGGGAGGTGGAGCGGGTGGGGGCGCGCAAGCCGATCATTCTGGATATTCGCGTGGTCGCCACCACCAACCGTGACCTGGCCGCTGAAGTGGCGGCGGGGCGGTTTCGTGAGGACCTGTATTATCGGCTGTCGGTGTTTCCGCTGGCCTGGCGTCCGTTGCGCGAGCGCACCGCGGATATCCTGCCGCTGGCCGAGCGTTTGCTGGCCAAGCACGTGCACAAGATGAACCCCATGCCGCGGCACGTTTATCGCCCGAGGCGCAGGCGTGTCTGATCGGGTATCCATGGCCCGGCAATGTGCGTGAGCTGGATAATGCGATTCAGCGCGCGCTGATTCTGCAGCAGGGCGGGTTGATTCAGCCTCAGGATTTTTGCCTGACGGGGCCGGTGGCCTGTGCGCCGTTGCCGGCCCTGGCGCCGGCTACGGTGCGCGCGGTGGAGGTCGAAGCGGATTCTACCGGGGCCTTGGGCGATGATCTGCGGCGTCGTGAGTTCCAGATGATCATCGATACCTTGCGTGCCGAGCGTGGCCGACGCAAGGAAGCCGCCGAACGCCTGGGCATCAGTCCGCGCACCTTGCGTTACAAGCTGGCGCAGATGCGTGATGCCGGGATGGACGTCGAAGCCTGCCTGTTCGCCACCTGATCCACCCCATCCCGCCGCAACACGACCCCTGTAGGAGCTGGCTTGCCAGCGAAGGCGGTGTGTCAGGCGATACATGTATTGGCCGGATAGACCGTCTTCGCTGG
>NZ_MULM01000156.1:0-73129 GCF_002029345.1 Pseudomonas sp. VI4.1 | reverse complement strand
TCGCGATGGACTCAAGAGCGCCGCGTTTAACCAGTAAACACGCGTTATCGTTAACGTCCATCGCGAGCAAGCTCGCTCCTACAGGATGTGTGTCGTGCTTAAGTGATGCGACACACACGGAACCTGTGGGGGCGAGCTTGCCCGCGATAGCGTTCTGAAGTCAGACGCGGGACGCGAACAATGCCTGATGATCCCGGCACTGCTGCGCCGTCAACATGAACACCCCATGCCCGCCGCGCTCGAAATCGAGCCAGGCGAAGTCGACTTCCGGGTACAGCGCCTCGACGTGCACCTGGCTGTTGCCCACTTCGACCATCAGCAACCCCTTCTCGGTCAGGTGATCCGCCGCTTCGGCGAGCATCCGCCGTACCAGGTTCAAGCCATCGTCACCACAGGCCAGGCCCAGTTCGGGCTCGTGCTGGTATTCGTCCGGCATGTCGGCAAAGTCTTCGGCATCGACATACGGCGGGTTCGACACGATCAGGTCGAACCGCTGACCCGGCAAACCATCGAAACCATCGCCCTGCACCGTGTACACCCGTTCGTCGACTCCGTGGCGCTCGATGTTCTGGTTGGCCACTTCCAGTGCTTCGAACGACAGATCGGCCAACACCACTTCGGCGTTCTTGAACTCGTAGGCGCAGGCAATACCGATGCAGCCGGAACCGGTGCACAGGTCGAGAATCCGCGCAGGCTCGGTGCCCAGCCAGGGTTCGAAACGTTTTTCGATCAGCTCGCCAATCGGCGAACGCGGGATCAGCACACGCTCGTCGACGATGAACGACATACCGCAGAACCAGGCCTCACCCAGCAGGTACGCGGTCGGAATGCGTTCTTCGATGCGCCGCTTGAGCAAGCGCTGCAGCTTGACCAGTTCATCGTCTTCCAGGTTGCAGTCAAGGTAGCTGTCGGCCATTTCCCATGGCAGGTGCAAGGCCCCCAGCACCAGTTGGCGGGCTTCGTCCCAGGCGTTGTCGGTCCCATGGCCGAAAAACAGATCCTCCCCATGAAAGCGGCTGACGGCCCAACGGATATGGTCGCGCAGGGTGCGAAGGCGGGAAGTGATCACGGCGGCAGACTCCAGAAAAAACGACTGGCGATTCTAACAGCCAAACCGCGTCACGACGACGCAGGAAAAGCACCGGACCAGTTGTAGGACTATTCTCTTTTTTAGTCTGGCCATTGAACAAATCAGGCATCTTGACAAGGCTGTGAGCCAGCAACGGCGGCGCCTGCGATAGTAGCGATTCACAGAAGCGCTCAGCCAGAGGACAATGTCGCAAAAGCCCCACCCGAAGGAGCCCCAGAATGTCCGTTCCAAAAACGATGTTTCAACTCAGCGGCCGCGGTTACGCTGCAGCCAATCTGAGCAATGCGACCCTTGTCGTCATCGATGCCCAGAAAGAATACCTCAGTGGTCCGCTGGCCCTGAGCGGCATGGATGCCGCCGTCGCGAACATCAAGCAACTGATGGCCGCTGCCCGCGCTGCCGGCCGGCCGATCGTGCATGTGCATCACCTTGGCACCGTCGGTGGGCTGTTCGATCCACAAGGACAGCGCGGTGAATTCATTCCGGGGCTGGAACCGCAGAACGACGAAACCATCATCGGCAAACTGCTGCCGAGTGCGTTTCACGGCACCAAACTGCTGGAACGCCTGCAGAATCTCGGTTCGCTGGACTTGATCGTCTGCGGTTTCATGAGCCACTCCAGCGTCAGCACCACCGTGCGGGCCGCCAAGAACCTGGGCTTTCGCTGCACCCTGGTGGAAGATGCCTGTGCCACTCGCGACCTGCCGTACAAAGGTGGCGTCCTGAGTGCCGAGCATGTGCAACAGACCGAAATGGCGATCATGGCGGACAACTTCGCCACCCTCGCCGTGACTCGCGAATTGATTTGATCGACGCTCGATGAGCGGTGTATGCCGCCGCTCATCCGCAAAAGCCTCTTGTGTGCTGTAATTGACTTAGCCTCAGGAACATCCCGGTCAACTCCCGGTCGAAGGGCCGATACTCATTGAGGAAGGTCGGAATGAAGTTATCCGATGGATTTGACGCTCGCCGCTTGCGGCCCAAAAGCCAAAGCAACTGGCGTTTTCGCTTCGGCGCAGCCTTTGCTGCGTTGCTGGCGACCTGTGGCGTGCTGATGGCAATGGCCGGAGCGGCCAGCCTGCTCGGCCGCCCACCGGCACTCGGCGAGTTGAATGCCAGCCCGCTGGGCTCGGCAATCATTCTGGCGATCGGCCTGTTCGTGCTGTACCTCGGCGTGATGCTGTGGCGCCGCTGCCGTCGTCGTGCGCGCCAGTCGCGGGAGCTCAACATTGCTCCGCACCTGATGAAAAAACACGACTGAGTCGAACCCGCAGGCGTTTTGTCGCGCCCCATTCGTCCCGAGTTGGGTAAACTGGCCGCCCTTCGCGGAGGCTGACATGCAAGACGACGATTTTTCCCTGTTCAAAAGCGCGATTCAAGGCGTCAAGCCGATCAAGCACGATCGCGCCGAAACCGGCAAACCCAAAGCTGACCGCGCGCAGATCGCCAAGCTGCGCCAGGCCGCTACCGTGCGCACCGATGCCACCACCGTCGACGGGCTGTCCGATCAGTTCGTCATCGACGTCGGCCCGGAAGACGAGCTGATGTGGGCGCGCGACGGGGTGCAGGAAAGCCAGATGCGCAAGCTCAAGATCGGCCAGATTCCGTTCGAAGGCAGCCTCGACCTGCACGGCATGAATGTCGAAAAGGCCCGGGAAACCCTCTGGGCCTTCCTCGCCGAAGCGACCAAATTCGAAATTCGCTGCGTGCGCGTCACCCACGGCAAGGCCGTGCGCCTGGACGGCAAGCGCCCGATGATCAAAAGCCACGTCAACACCTGGCTGCGCCAGCATTCCCAGGTACTCGGCTTCACCTCGTGCCAACCGAAACACGGCGGCGCCGGAGCGGTTTATGTGATGCTCAAACGGACCATGATGGAAGGTCGCGACGAGTGAGGCTGTCGCTTCGTGCTTGCAGCGCCGTGTCCGCCACCGTACCCTTGGCCTTTGCGTAAAATCCCACAGGTAGTTTCATGTCCCTGGAACAGAATTACACCGCGATTCTCGGCCAATTGGGCGAGGACGTATCCCGCGAGGGCCTGCTCGACACGCCAAAGCGTGCCGCCAAAGCCATGCAGTACCTCTGCCGCGGCTATGAACAGACACTGGAAGAGGTCACCAACGGTGCCTTGTTCAGCTCCGACAACAGCGAAATGGTGCTGGTCAAGGACATCGAGCTCTACTCGTTGTGCGAGCACCACCTGCTGCCGTTCATCGGCAAGGCCCACGTCGCCTACATCCCGAGCGGCAAGGTGCTGGGGCTGTCGAAAGTCGCGCGGATCGTCGATATGTACGCCCGCCGCCTGCAGATCCAGGAAAACCTCAGCCGCCAGATCGCCGATGCGGTCCAGGAAGTCACCGGCGCCCTGGGCGTTGCGGTGGTGATCGAGGCCAAGCACATGTGCATGATGATGCGCGGTGTGGAGAAGCAGAATTCGTCGATGATCACCTCGGTGATGCTGGGTGAGTTCCGCGAAAATGCGGCCACCCGCAGCGAGTTTCTCAGCCTGATCAAGTAAGGCCGCAGCACGAAGAAAACCGGCATTCATCGCCGGTTTTTTTTCGCCTGCGAAAAATCAGGTAAGCTGCGCGCCTTCCGTTTGCCCAGTGAGGCTTATCCCGTGTTCGTTAAAGCGCTTCGTGTCGGCCTTGGCCAACTGATTATCTTCATCGACTTCATCACCCGTCCCGGCAAGAAGCAACGCCCGGCCGAGGTTCAGGCCAAGGTCAACTCGGCTGCCAAGGGCCTGACCCTGTACCAGTTCCATGCCTGCCCGTTCTGCGTGAAAACCCGCCGCACCCTGCGCCGCCTGAATGTGCCGGTGGCGTTGCGCGACGCGAAGAACAACGAACAGGATCGCCGGGCGCTGCTGGAGCAAGGCGGCAAGATCAAGGTGCCGTGCCTGCGCATTGAAGAGAATGGGCAGACCACCTGGATGTATGAGTCCAAGGTGATTATTGATTATCTGGATAAGCGTTTCGCTGCGGCCTGATGGTGTTGCGGTGTCCTTGAGGACGCCTTCGCCGGCAAGCCGGCTCCTACATTGAACCGTGGCGCTCACCCGATCCTGTAGGCGCTGGCTTGCCAGCGAAGAGGCCGGCACAAACACCGCTATCTTCAGACAAAAATAAACCGGCCCATGCGCCGGTTTATTCGCTTATGCCCTCCCCTCAGGCCGCGTTCGCCGCCTGAACCTGACGCACCACCGCCGCCAAAATCTCCCCCACCACACAAAATTCCTGTGGGTGCGAGACCGGCTTGCCGGCGAATGCCGCCGAACGGCGATATATCCCGATTGCCAAACTTTTCGTCTACAAAATCAAAAACATTATTTGCATTATTTGTATACAAAAGCATAATCCACTTCGTGCGAGATCTTGACCAAGAGGTCAACAAATTCGCAAGCACCTCAAAGGGCCGCTGCCACCCTCATGGGTCCTGCCCTGGAAATAACAATAAAACTCTTGAGGAGTACTCGCTGTGGAAAGCCGCAAATCCGAAGCCCCGACCCTGGAACTCTCGCCGCCGATACGCAATGGCTGGCTGGAGCGCATCTTCAAACTGAGCATGCATGGCACCACGGTGAAAACCGAGCTGATCGCCGGTGTGACGACCTTCATCACCATGGCCTACATCATCTTCGTCAACCCCAACATCATGGCCGACGCCGGGATCGATCACGGGGCGGCGTTCGTCGCCACCTGCATCGCCGCCGCGCTGGGCTGCCTGTTGATGGGCCTGTACGCCAACTGGCCGGTCGGCCTCGCGCCGGGCATGGGCTTGAACGCCTTCTTCACCTACACCGTGGTCGGCACCATGGGCTACAACTGGGAAACGGCCCTGGGCGCGGTGTTCGTTTCCGGCGTGTTGTTCATGTTCCTGACCTTTTCGCGGATTCGCGAATGGCTGCTCAACAGCATCCCGGTGAGCCTGCGCTTCGCGATGGGCGCCGGTGTGGGCCTGTTCCTGGGGCTGATCGGCCTGAAAACCGCAGGCATCGTCGTCGATAGTCCGGCCACCCTGATCAAGCTCGGCTCCCTGCGCGAACCCGGTCCTTTGCTGGCGGCCATCTGCTTCCTGATGATTGCCGTGCTCAGCTACCACAAGGTGTTCGGCGCGATCCTCATCAGCATCATCACCGTGACCCTGGCCGGTTGGGGCCTGGGGCTGGTGCACTACGAGGGCATCATGTCGGCCCCGCCGAGCCTGGCACCGACCTGGATGGCCATGGACGTCGCGGGCGTGTTCAATGTCAGCATGATCAGTGTGGTGCTGGCGTTCCTCTTCGTGCACATGTTCGACACCGCCGGCACCTTGATGGGCGTGGCCCAGCGCGCCGGCCTGGTGAACGCCGACGGCAAGATCGAAAACCTTTCCCGCGCCCTTAAAGCCGACAGTGCTTCCAGCGTATTCGGGGCTGTGGTGGGTGTGCCTCCCGTCACCAGCTACGTGGAAAGTGCCGCCGGGGTCGCTGCAGGTGGTCGGACTGGTCTTACCGCTGTGACCGTAGGTGTGTTATTTATTGCAGCAATGTTTTTCGCGCCGTTGGCTGGCATGATCCCCGCGTATGCCACCGCCGGCGCACTGATCTATGTGGCAATGTTGATGATGGGCGGCATGGCGCACATCGAATGGGACGAGGCGACCGACAGCATTCCAGCGATCGTTACCGCGATCATGATGCCCTTGACCTTTTCGGTCGCCGACGGCATCGCGCTGGGCTTTATCACCTATGTGGTGCTCAAGGCCTGTACCGGTAAGCACAAGGAAATTTCCATCAGTTTGTGGGTGCTCTGCGCGATCTTCATCGCCAAGTTCGTTTTCTTGTAAGCCGTAAACGCATTAAACCAGCCTCACCCCGTCGGGTGAGGCTTTTGTGCAAATGGAGGAAAGTGATGAGTCTGGAAACCTGGCTGCTGTTCAGCGGCGCTGCGCTGGTGGTGATCCTGATCCCGGGGCCACTGTCGTTGCTGATGATCAGCAACAGTCTGAATTACGGTCTGCGCCGTTCCTACCCGGCGTTTCTGGGAGGCGTGTTTGCTTCAATCTGCCTGCTCAGTGCTTCGGCGCTGGGGCTGGGCGCGTTGTTGCTCGCCTCGGAACAGTTGTTCAGCGCCCTGAAGATCGTCGGCGCGCTGTACCTGTTCTACCTCGCCTGGCAGAGCTGGCAGCAATCGCGTCAACCCTCGGTGGGTGCCGAAGTCCCCCAGGCTGCGCCGGTGCCACGTTTCCGTGCCCTGTTCGGGCGCGCGTTCGTGCTGGGTGCGAGCAATCCGAAGGACATTCTGTTTTTTGCTGCATTCCTGCCGCAATTCTTGAGTGCCGAGCAGCCGTTCCTGCCGCAACTGCTGATAATGATCGCCACCTGGACGGTGCTGGACCTGCTGTGCAAATTGGCCTATGGGCTGGGGGCGCATGGTGCGGCGCGATACCTGCGCAGCGGCAAGGGACAAAGTTGGTTCAACCGGATCAGTGCCGGGTTGTTCGGCGGTGCGGGGGCCGCGTCCTTACTGAGTAGCCACTGACACCTTTGATTGTATCCGTCACTTCAGTTTACCCTTCCCCGCTACCCTCCTGATTCGCGAAATCATTCAGGAGGGTAGAATCACGCCAATACCCCGCCCCCGCCCCATGGATAGAGTGTTATTTCCATAGGCCTGTCGCTTGCGCCCCGTCGATGGCACTACTCCAACAACTCCGCAAAATACGGGTGCTGTTGTGCCGGGATCCCGCAACACATAGAAACAACAGCATATATAGTTATACCTCGATCTGTTGACACTTTGCCATCCTGATAAACACACGTGGACGCTTGGATATTGACGACACTCGGATATATCAAGCCAGGGTAATCAGAAAGCACTCTTCATATAACGCTTGATGTCGTACTCCCACCACGCTGAAAAGGACTATTTCACCATCCATGGAGGATACGCTAAATGGCCAAACCACCGGTAAAAACTAAAACCCCCGACTCCGACCCCTCTGGTAGCACGTTGACAACGACAAGACCCCATTCGGAGAACACTCAGCCGCCCGGCAATCCGATGACGACCGGACAGCCTGACTTTCATTGGCCAGGAAGGGATATAACCGCCGAGACACGCCCTCACGAAGATTCGCCAGACAACACTCTGCCGTCAGAACCCGCGATCATTATTTCCGATCTTCCGGTTGTTGGACGTTTGGCGCCAGAGTTCCCTGACGACATGCATGTTTACATGCCAGCGCCAGCCGCCGGACACCCCATAAGCCTCGATGAGTTGATCATTCCAAGAAGTTTCGCCAAAACCCTGACAGTGCCTGACACGAACGGGATTCGTCGAGACACCGCGACTCGTCAAAATACAATCGAGAGAATATATGTCAATCTCGAGAACGGTACTACGGTCATGGTCGCTCCAACTGGGGACGGGAGATACCAGGCGACGACCGCCAAGGTTCTGATCCCCAATGGCCCGGTGCTGGAACGAATCGGAACGACGATGCTGTGGCGAATTGAAGCGCCAAGCCCAGTACCCGGCAAGCGCCCACGCCTTGAGCGACCCGTCGATACTCTGCACACCGCTACCCAACCCGGCCCCTCAGACCCGGATACGGTCTGGAATGGCAGGTGGCAGCCGGATGAGGGGGGCGCCATTCAGCCTTTCGCCTTACGCCATTCCAGGCATGCAGAAAAATTCAGACTGGATATGAGCTCATGGACTTCGCAAAACCCTTTTTACCCGTTCACGGGTGAGATCGGCCGCAGGGCCCACTACAAAGCGCTGCTTGAGCAGGGTGATCCATTACTGAGAGCAGCGACCAGCGCCGACAATATCAAACAAAAAATAGAAACATTCACTCGGTGGGGGATGAAAATCGACATTCATTCGTTACCCTTTTTCAAGTTACCGGGTCAAGTGGTCACCGAAGTGAAAGACATCGATGGCGGACTGATTGCAGACCTTGTCAATCAAAAAACAAATGGCCAGGCAACCATTCAACGCCTGATAGAACCCATGGCGGGTTCAGGCTTTTATGCCAACTATGCCAGGGCCGTAGGGTTCGAAGGGGACATGATATTAAATGATAACAATCCACTGATCTCATGGACCCAAAAGGAAATCATCCAACAGCCTGACCGGGTAAAATATTACATTGATTCGATTAAAGATGATCTGGTCGAGCTGGGCAAGCAGTACGGCTTTGAGTTTGATCCTTTTAACCTTTCGATAAAATTTCAAAACAGACAAGACAGCCAGGCATTTATTAAATCCGAATCCGTCAAGAATTTTCGCGACGCCGTAAAGAATTATTTCAATGAAGCCGTGGATGTTGTCGTTGAATTGAAGAACGGAGAGTTGGTTATCAGCGACCCACCCACCAGAAAAACTTCCGTTGGCGCTCAGTTACAAGACGACGAGGTCGTTATCAGCCACCCACCCCCCACCGCCAACGAAAAAGCATTTCTCGTCGCAGTATTTTATATCGCCCAGAACAATAACCAACGCAACACCGGCATTGTTGAAATAAGAAAGATAAACAACGGCAACTACAGTCTGCATTTCCCGGTTTCCATGATGTTTACAGATGGCCCGACCGTAAAACTATTTTCGAACGGACTGATTAACAACAACCACATCAATTACCTTAGCCACCTTCATGCAAGCGCAAAGCACCCCACGCATTTCGCGAACGAGGACGGATGGACGCTACTGGACAGTCTCCGCGACAAAAGTAATGAAACGAAAAACAGCAGCGATTTAATCATCTTAAGCGGCCATTTCAGTAACACTTATTTAACCGAAGAAGCCTTCATAAGGAAAATTGAACAACATGTCATCCCGCTGAGTAAAAACGGAGCAAAAATTATTATTACAAACGCTTACTCCCCCCATAAAGAGACGGCTTTTAACACCCTCGGATTCCACACGTTCAAAAAATCGAGGGAAGGCGACCGCACAGACAAAAGCCCAGCCATTGCCAAAGGGGATTATTTATTAGCGATAAACAGGCCCGCCATGCGGGCGGCCCAGAGCCTGTAGGGGTCTGGCATTCAACTCATCATTGAGCAGCGATACATAGTTACCGCTCGATAAACTTAAACGTAAGAGATATTGAAGGCGTCCGGGTTGAGTGATCTACGCGGACCAGGCGCACCTGTCTACGCGCTGGCTCTTATTACTTAAGTCATTACATGAAGCCGGCGAGAACCAGCTGATACACCGAACCTTCTTACGATCTCAAAGGAGCACAGCTTTCCATGAGCCCTAAACATCCCATTCGACCCAAAGCCCCCGGTTCTTCAACCGAAAGTACCCCCGGCCGCGCGATACGACCCTGGATCATTTACCCAGGCGCCCTGGCATCTCACTGGGTCATGAGCCCGATCTGCCCCAGCGACATCCATTCCCGGAGCACGCTCCAGCACCCGAGGCCCAACCTCCGGCGGTTGAAATAACCGATCTCCCTGCCAGCACCCACATCAGCCGAATCACCACCGACCACCCCATCAGTCATTACTACCTGCCACCGAAAATGGTTGACCGGCTGCCCGCACCCGACCCGCTGACCGGGTTCCGATCAATTAGCTCCAGGCGCAAGTTTGTCGATCTCGTCGATGGCGGGACGGTGCTGCTGGGGACCGATAGGCACGGCCATTTGCGCGTCAAACGACTCTCGGAACTGGAGCCGTCCGGCCCACGGCTTGAGCGGGTGGAAGGCACGCTCGCATGGCGTCAGGTTCGGGCCGTCAGCATTGGCACCGGGGATTCGGAACTGATTATTACCCGCCACCCACTGGCAGGTGATGGGCTAGAAGCGGGGCCGTCCAGGCGACCACGGATACCCGACACCGGCGCATCCTCCGAGCCCTGGAAAAACTGGGGGATCGCGGCCCACCATGCTTCGCCCGGAGACATCAGCATCGAGGGCGTTCGCTACAAGACAGTGCCGCGCGTTGATGCATCGGACCATCCGATTGCCTATATCAAAAACCCGGCGCACCTGATCTACGACTTCGATCTGTTCCAGGCAACCCTGCGGCAACACATCGAACAACAACCCCGTGGCGCGATCCAGGTCCCGCCGACTCACCACTGGGAAGTCGATCCAAGACTGCCTTTTGACAGGACGCTGACCGACTATGTCGCCGCTTACTTTCCCGAGCTGTCAGACCTATCGCTGCTGAACGTCGCGAGAAAACAGTTTTCCCTCGCCAACGGTTCCGACATTGCCACCGGCGCCGGGTTGACGACCCTGCGGCAAGTCTTCACTGACTGGAAGACCTCAAGCGTAACGCCACGGCCAGAGCTGGCCGACCCGCTGCTCATGCTCTCGGTATTACAAACGATTCCAGGCAAAGGCTCACACCGGATAGTGGAGCTGCCTGACCCCGCCGATCAGGTGCCTCTGCAACGACTGCAGTTTGATTCGCAAAAATTCTCGGGGGAGTGGAGATATTTCTCCTCGTCCCTGACTGCCGGGGCCATCAAACGATTCATGAAGGACCTGTTGACTCGCAATGGATATACCGTGTTCGAGCTGGGCCCCGCCCATACCTTTCCAACGGTGGTGTTCACACGAACTGGACATGACTTTGTGTTCTACATGAGCCTGCACCGCATTCACGGCCGTAAAGTTCAGATCTCCCCCGCCGACGAACGCAGATATGTCCCCGAGCGGCTACCGGAACTGATTGGCCCGGCGGCCATGCGCGCGGTGCAAAACGCCGAGGCCGCCAACAAACTGATCTGGCTCAAAGGTGGCGGACAGATCCTGGCCGGTCACCCGGATTCGGTTTTTATCGTACGAACCGACGATCCAAGGCGCTAGAAAGGTCCTTCAGGGACTCAGGTTGTGTACAGCCGACAGAGCAGGGTCGGCTGTACGGTCGCCTTCGCGGCCTTCGCGGCCTTGCGACGATCCGACAAGCCAGCTTCCTACAGGGGGGACCGCAGCCAGGTTGAACATGAAGTGTCTTCCAGAGCCATTGGAAGCGCGAAAAAAAGCCCGCAGTGTGAGCGGGCGAAAGACCAAAGAAGCTATATGCGCAGTCGCTTCGATGTTGAGACAGTTGCCTGGGGGATCAGCTTCCTCGGTAGGTTGAATAGCTGTAAGGGGAAATCAGCAACGGCACGTGGTAGTGATCTTGCTCGGCGCAGATGCCAAACCGTAGCACCACCACATCCAGAAACGCCGGCTCCGGGAGCTGCACGCCCCGGGCGCGGTAGTAATCGCCCGCATGAAACTGAATCTGGTAGACCCCGGAGCGGTAGTCATCGCCTTGCAGCAGCGGTGTATCGACACGGCCATCGCTGTTGGTGATCTCGCTGGCGACCAGCTCCAGCTGCGAGCCTTCAACGCGGTACAGCTCGACCTTGATCGAGCTGCCCGGGCAACCGTGTGCGGCGTCTAAGATGTGAGTAGTCAAACGTCCCATTGATTCTGCGCGCCTGGCTGCGTGGAGCAGTCAGGCCTCGCGCCTCCCGAAGTCAGTTGAAAAGGAGACCGCATCGTTTCGGAGCTCGAAACGCTGCGGCGAGGCATCGATTAAGACACTTTTAAAAAAAAATTGTACACAATAAAAACGACATTTTTCTCCAAATCCCGCTATTCGGCGGTTCCTGACGAAGTCGCCTTCGCACCATGCAACAAAAGGACCTTCTACCCATTAGCTGACCGATCAGGCAGGTTTCTTGCTCGGTTCTTGCTCGAGCAAGCCAGGATGACCGTTAGGGAAAAATGTAAAAAAACAGGCTTACAATGTCGATATAAAGTTGTATACAATCATTCCATCGCTGTGACACCGGCCTTTCACCCCAACCAGGGCTGTCACACAACCTGTCAACACGAACAAGAAGGAAGACTGCAGTGAGCGCTGACTATCCACGCGACCTGATCGGTTACGGCAGTAACCCTCCTCACCCACACTGGCCGGGCAACGCCCGTATCGCCCTGTCCTTCGTCCTCAACTACGAGGAAGGTGGCGAGCGCAATATCCTGCACGGCGACAAGGAATCCGAAGCCTTCCTCTCGGAAATGGTCTCGGCGCAGCCGCTGCAAGGCGCGCGCAACATGAGCATGGAATCCCTGTACGAGTATGGCAGCCGTGCCGGCGTCTGGCGGATTCTGAAACTGTTCAAGGAATTCGACATCCCGCTGACCGTCTTCGCCGTGGCCATGGCCGCCCAGCGCCATCCGGATGTGATCCGCGCGATGGTCGATGCCGGCCACGAGATCTGCAGCCACGGCTATCGCTGGATCGACTACCAGTACATGGACGAAGCCCAGGAACGCGAGCACATGCTCGAAGCGATCCGCGTGCTCACCGAAATCACCGGCGAGCGGCCACTGGGCTGGTACACCGGCCGCACCGGCCCGAACACCCGTCGCCTGGTAATGGAAGAAGGCGGTTTCCTCTACGACTGCGACACCTACGACGACGACCTGCCCTACTGGGAACCGAACAACCCGACCGGCAAGCCGCACCTGGTGATCCCGTACACCCTGGACACCAACGACATGCGCTTCACCCAGGTCCAGGGGTTCAACAAGGGCGACGATTTCTTCGAATACCTCAAAGACGCATTCGATGTGCTGTATGCCGAAGGTGCCGAAGCACCGAAAATGCTGTCGATCGGCCTGCACTGCCGCCTGATCGGCCGTCCGGCGCGCTTGGCCTCGCTCAAGCGTTTTATCGAATACGCTAAAAGTCATGAACAGGTGTGGTTCAGCCGCCGTGTCGACATCGCTCGCCACTGGCATGAAACCCACCCGTACCAAGGGGCCGCGAAATGAGCCAGTTTCAAACCCTGAAACCCTCGACCCTGAGCCGCGATGCGTTTGTCGCCGCCTTCGCCGACATCTACGAACATTCGCCATGGGTGGCCGAAAAGGCCTTCGACCTGGGCCAGGACGCTTCGATCGACGAGATCGAAACCCTGCACCAGCGCATGAGCGACATCCTGTTGAGCGCCGATCACGCCAGTCAGCTGGCACTGATCAACGCTCACCCGGACCTGGCCGGCAAAGCCGCCGTCCAGGGCCAGCTGACCGAAGCCAGCACCAATGAACAGGCTGGCGCCGGTATTCACCAATGCACGGCCGAAGAGTTTCAACGCTTCACCGAGCTGAACGACGCCTACAAGGCCAAGTTCAAGTTTCCCTTCATCATGGCGGTAAAAGGCAGCAACCGGCATCAGATCCTCGCGGCGTTCGAAACGCGCATCCACAACCCGGAAGATACCGAGTTCAAATGCGCGCTGGCGGAGATCAACAAGATTGCGTTGTTCCGATTATTGACCCTATAGCGAGCCTTGCCCCAATGTTTAAAAACGCGAAGACATCCGGGGCATTGCGAGCATCCCAAGCCAACTTAATAAAAGGCAGACTAGAAGAATGAAAGCTTACGCCGTACCTTTCGAGAAGTTCGTCAACCTGGCCGACGCCCGCCTGGGCACCAAAATCATCTCGGTCACCGATGACTGGTTCGCTGATGCCAACCGCCTGTTCCAGCCGACCCCGGCGGTGTGGAAGGAGGGCGTGTTCGATGACAACGGCAAGTGGATGGACGGCTGGGAATCGCGCCGCAAGCGCTTCGAAGGCTACGACAGCGCCGTGATCCGCCTGGGCGTACCGGGTTCGATCAAAGGCGTGGACATCGACACTTCATTCTTCACCGGCAACTTCCCGCCGTCGGCCTCCCTGGAAGCGTGCTTCCTGGCCTCGGGCGAGCCGGACGCTAACACCCAGTGGACTGAAGTGCTGTCGGCCGTCGAGCTGCAGGGCAACAGCCACCACTACCACGAAATCAGCAACGACAAGGCGTTCAGCCACCTGCGTTTCAACATCTACCCGGATGGCGGCGTGGCCCGTCTGCGCGTGTACGGCATTCCATTCCGCGACTGGTCCGCTGTCGGCGACAACGAGCAAATCGACCTGGCTGCAGCCCTTAACGGTGGCCGCGCCCTCGCCTGCTCCGACGAACACTTCGGGCGCATGAGCAACATCCTCAACCCGGGTCGCGGCATCAACATGGGCGACGGCTGGGAAACCGCACGTCGTCGTACGCCAGGCAATGACTGGGTGATCGTCGCGCTGGGTCATGCCGGCGAGATCGAGAAAGTCATCGTCGACACCCTGCACTTCAAGGGCAACTACCCGGACACGTGCTCGATCCAGGGCGCGTTCGTAAAAGGCGGCACCGACAGCCAGATCGAAACCCAATCGCTGTTCTGGCGCGAACTGCTGCCGGCGCAGAAACTGGAAATGCACGCCGAACACACCTTCGCCGAGCAGATCAAGGCGCTGGGCCCGATTACCCACATCCGCCTGAACGTGTTCCCGGATGGTGGTGTGAGCCGCCTGCGGGTTCTGGGCAAGGTCGCGAAGTAATGCTGAGCCTGTAGGAGCCGGCTTGCCGGCGAAGGCGTCTGTATAGGCGGTGCAAGGCTTAAGGCCGCCTTCGCTGGCAAGCCAGCTCCTACAAAAGCAGCACCCCACACATTTGAGATTAAGAAGACCAGCATGCGCACACTGACGATTGAACCGCTGACCAAAGAAGCTTTCGCCCCTTTCGGTGACGTGATCGAAACCGACGGCAGCGATCACTTCATGATCAACAACGGTTCGACGATGCGCTTCCATAAACTGGCAACGGTGGAAACCGCCACGCCAGAGGACAACGCGATCATCAGCATCTTCCGCGCCGACGCGCAGGACATGCCGCTGACCGTCTGCATGCTGGAGCGTCACCCGCTGGGCAGCCAGGCTTTCATTCCGCTGCTCGGCAACCCCTTTCTGATCGTGGTCGCGCCACTTGGCGATGAACCTGTATCGGGCTTGGTCCGCGCCTTCCTCACCAACGGCAGGCAGGGCATTAATTACCATCGCGGCGTTTGGCACCATCCGGTGCTGACGATCGAAAAGCGGGATGACTTCCTGGTGGTTGATCGCAGTGGCACAGGCAATAACTGCGATGAGCATTTTTTCAAAGAGGATGAGCGTTTGATCCTCGCCCCCCACCAATAAGAGAAGGTCCGATCACGCGACATAAGCGTGACGGGCGAGAGGTAAGGACTGTGGAAGCACATCTGTTGGAATGGCTGAACCTCAGCGTGCGCTGGGTTCACATGATTACTGGCGTGGCCTGGATCGGTGCGTCGTTCTATTTCGTCTGGCTGGAGAACAACCTCAACCGCGTCAACCCGAAAAACGGCCTGGCCGGCGACTTGTGGGCGATCCACGGCGGCGGCATCTATCACCTGGAAAAATACAAACTGGCCCCACCGACCATGCCGGACAACCTGCACTGGTTCAAATGGGAAGCCTACTTCACCTGGTTGTCGGGGATCGCGCTGCTGTGCGTGGTGTTCTATTCCAACCCGACGCTGTACCTGCTGGCACCGGGCAGCACCCTGAGCGGTCCCGAAGGCGTGGCCATCGGTCTTGGCTCGTTGTTCATCGGCTGGTTCATCTACTCCTTCCTCTGCGACTCGGCCCTGGGCAAGCGCCCTGCCCTGCTGGGTTTCATCCTGTTCGTGCTGATCATCGGCGCCGCCTACGGCTTCAGCAAGGTGTTCAGCGGTCGTGGCGCGTACCTGCACGTCGGCGCAATCATCGGCACCATCATGGTCGGCAACGTGTTCCGCATCATCATGCCCGCGCAACGGGCACTGGTGGCGGCGATCGCCGAGAACCGCACGCCCGATCCGGCGCTGCCGGCCAAAGGCCTGCTGCGTTCGCGTCACAACAACTACTTCACCTTGCCGGTGCTGTTCATCATGATCAGCAACCACTTCCCGAGCACCTACGGCAGCCAGTACAACTGGCTGATCCTGGCCGGGATCGCGGTACTGGCGGTGTTGGTGCGTCACTACTTCAACACCCGTCACGACAGCCACAAATATGCCTGGACCCTGCCCGTGGCAGCGGTGGGCATGATTTGCCTGGCCTACGTGTCCGGTCCGAAGCCGATGTCCAGCGCCCCTGAAGTGGCCAACGCCCCGGCGAAGATCGAATACCAGCCTCTGCCGGAAACAGCAGTGGGCGGTGGTTTGAAACCGGCTGACGCAAAACCGGCCGAAGCGCCTGCCGCCGCACCGGCGCAAGCGTCCAACGCAGGTCCTGGCTTTGACAAGGTGCATAACGTGATCCAGGAACGCTGCACGGTCTGCCATTCGGCCAAGCCGACCAGCCCGCTGTTCAGCGCCGCACCGGCTGGCGTGATGTTCGACACCCCCGAGCAGATCCGCCAGAACGCCGCGCGGATCCAGGCGCAAGCCGTCACCAGCCAGATCATGCCACTGGGCAACATCACCCAGATGACCCAGCAGGAACGTGACCTGATCGGTGCGTGGATTGTGCAGGGTGCTCCTACCCAATAATCGTTGAAAAGCTTCGCCGGCAAGCCAGCTCCTACAGGTCATGCAAAACCCTGTAGGAGCTGGCTTGCCGGCGAATGGCCGCGCTGCGGTCCACCTGTTTCAAAAAACAGCTGCCAGCAGCACTGCGGCTGTCAATCACAAGAATAAAAAAGATCCGAGGTGTTGCATGTCCGAGCTATCCGAAGCGCGCATCCCCGACGCACCCGCCATTCAACGTTTGCCCCTGTTGCAACTGATCCTGGTCGGCCTGCAACACGTTTTGCTGATGTACGGCGGAGCCATCGCCGTGCCGCTGATCATCGGTCAGGCCGCTGGCCTGAGCCGTGAAGAAATCGCCTTCCTGATCAACGCCGACCTGCTGGTCGCCGGGATCGCCACCATCGTCCAATCGCTGGGCATCGGCCCGATGGGCATCCGCATGCCGGTGATGATGGGCGCCAGTTTCGCGGCTGTCGGCAGCATGGTGGCCATGGCCGGCATGCCGGGCATCGGCATGCAGGGAATCTTCGGCGCGACCATCGCCGCCGGGTTCTTCGGCATGCTCATCGCACCGTTCATGTCCAAAGTCGTGCGTTTCTTCCCGCCGCTGGTCACCGGCACGGTCATCACCTCGATCGGTTTGTCGCTGTTTCCCGTGGCGGTGAACTGGGCCGGTGGCGGTGCTGGCGCCGCACAATTCGGCTCGCCGATTTACCTGGCCATCGCGGCCCTGGTACTGGCCACCATTCTGCTGGTTCATCGCTTCATGCGCGGTTTCTGGGTCAACATTTCCGTGCTGATCGGCATGTGCCTGGGCTACGTGATCTGCGGCTTGATCGGCATGGTCGACCTCAGCGGCATGGCCCAGGCGCCGTGGCTGCAAATCGTCACCCCGTTGCATTTCGGCATGCCGAAGTTTGAGCTCGCACCGATCCTTTCGATGTGCCTGGTGGTGGTGATCATCTTTGTCGAGTCCACCGGGATGTTCCTCGCGCTGGGCAAGATCACCGGCCAGGAAGTCTGCCCGCGGATGCTGCGTCGCGGTCTGCTCTGTGATGCCGGCGCCTCGTTTTTCGCCGGGTTCTTCAACACCTTCACCCACTCCTCGTTCGCGCAGAACATCGGCCTGGTGCAGATGACCGGCGTGCGCTGCCGCTCGGTGACGATTGTCGCCGGCGGTTTGCTGGTGGTGCTGAGCCTGCTGCCGAAAGCGGCATTCCTGGTGGCGTCGATTCCACCGGCGGTATTGGGCGGTGCGGCCATTGCCATGTTCGGCATGGTCGCCGCCACCGGCATCAAGATTCTCCAGGAAGCCGACATCGGTGACCGTCGCAATCAGTTGCTGGTTGCCGTCAGCATCGGCATGGGGTTGATCCCGGTGGTGCGTCCGGAATTTTTCGCCCACCTGCCGCTGTGGATGAGCCCGATCACCCACAGCGGCATTGCGATGGCCACGCTGAGTGCGCTTTCGCTGAACCTGCTGTTCAACATCCTCGGTGGCGCCGAACGCGCGGCCATCAACGACTGCCACGCTCCCCCGCACTGACACCACAACCCCCTGTAGGAGCCGGCTTGCTGGCGAAAGCGGTGTGTCAGACGACATTGATGGCGGATTTGCCGGCCTCTTCGCTGGCAAGCCAGCTCCTACAAAAAAAGCAAGCCCCACCAGCCAGAGGTCAGTGGCTGCCTGTGCCTCGAACAATAACAACAAGAGGGAGCAACAGATGATCCGGACACACACAAGCGTACTGTTGAGCGGTGGTCTTTTGGCCGCCAGCCAGGCCATGGCCGGCGATCTGCTGCTGTGGCAGACCAACAGCCTGAGCTACCTGTACGGCAAGCACTTCGCGATCAACCCGGCGATCCAGCAGACGGTGACGTTCGAACATGCCGACAGATGGAAATATGGCGACAACTTCCTGTTCGTCGACAAGGTCTTCTACAACGGCGAACAAGACCGCAGCAAAGGCCGCCACGCCTTTTACGGCGAGTTCAGCCCGCGTCTGTCCTTGGGCAAGATCCTCGACCGCCGCTTCGAATACGGCCCGATCAAGGATGTGTTGCTGGCCATGACTTACGAGTATGGCGAAGGCGAAAGCGAGGCCTACCTGATCGGCCCCGGCTTCGACCTCGCGGTGCCGGGCTTCAACTATTTCACCCTGAATTTCTATCACCGCCAGACCGAAGGCCCGCGCCCCGGCGACGGTGTCTGGCAGATCACTCCCGCCTGGTCCTACAGCATTCCACTGGGCAAATCGGACCTGTTGATCGATGGTTATCTGGACTGGGTGGTGGACAACGATCAGAACTCGCGCGGCACCTACCACGCCAACCTGCACATCAACCCGCAGATCAAATATGACCTCGGCAAAGCCTTGGGTTGGGGCCAGAAGCAGTTCTATGTCGGCACCGAATACAGCTACTGGAAAAACAAGTACGGGGTCGAAAACAGTTCGAACCTGGACACCCATGAAAGCACTGCCAGCCTGCTGGTGAAGGTGCATTTCTAACATGGCCCGCAACCGTACCCCCATCCTGCGGTCGGTGCGTTGTTGCGGGGCACTTGAGACCAGGCCAAGGAGTCAGTATTCTCCGCGGCCGCCCGAATCCGCTTTAAAAAAAAGCCCGGATTTAATTCCTGACCAGAAAGCCAACTTATCCCGGCTCTGGACGGTATCAAGGCCATCCAAAACTCCTCTCAATCGACTGTTTTCGAGCAGCCGAGCGGGAGTTTTTGTGCGTTGCGAAAGCCTTGGCGCAGCGCTTGCCAACAGCGATGAAGCTGACCGATTGGACGAATTTTTACAGCTTGAGAAAAAGGTGCCAGACCAGAGCGCCGACCTTAGAAAAATAACGTGGAACACCAACTTTTTGGGAGCAACCGAATGAAACGTACGTGCACTAGCCTGATGCTCGCGGGATCTTTGCTGGCCGGTGGCCAGGCCATGGCCGGCGACTTGCTGCAATGGCAGAACAACAGCCTGACCTATCTGTATGGCAAGGACTTCCAGGTCAACCCGCGCATTCAGCAGACCGTCACCTTCGAACATGCCGACGCCTGGACCTATGGGGATAACTTTTTCTTCGTCGACAAGATCTTCTACAACGGCGAAAAAGACTTCAATGCCGGCCCGAACACCTATTACGGTGAGTTCCAGCCGCGTATTTCCCTGGGCAAGGTCCTCGACCAGAAAATCGAATTCGGCCCGATCAAAGACGTCCTGCTGGCCATGACCTACGAGTTCGGTGAAGGCGATACCGAGTCCTACCTGATCGGCCCGGGTTTCGACCTGGCGATCCCGGGTTTCGACTACTTCCAGCTGAACTTCTATCAGCGCCACACCGAGGGCAGCCGTGCGGGCGACAACGTCTGGCAGATCACGCCGGTGTGGTCCTACACCATTCCCGTGGGCAACTCGAACATCCTGATCGATGGTTTCATGGACTGGGTGGTGGACAACGACTCCAACGCCAAAGGCGATTACCACGCCAACTTGCACTTCAACCCACAGGTTAAATATGACCTGGGTAAAGCGCTGAATTTTGGTGAGAAGCAGTTGTATGTTGGGGTCGAGTACGACTATTGGTCGGATAAGTACGGGATCAAGGACAGCCAGGTGTTCAAGACCGATCAGAGCACTACCAGCTTCCTGGTGAAGTTGCACTTCTGATCATTGCCTGGCGTGGCGTCTGTGAGGACGCCTTCGCGGGCAAGCCCGCTCCCACAGGGTTTGGTGTCGTACGCCAGTCAGGTGGACGACACAAAACCCTGTGGGAGCGTGGCTTGCCCGCGATGGCCACGCCGCCGATCTCAAGCCGTAACCACAGGCTCCGCCAACCCGAGAAACCGGGATAACTCACCCCGCTTGGCCAACGCATCCCGCCGCCCCAGGTCAATCAACTCGCTGCAATACCCCGCCTCGAACAGCAGATAACTCAACACCCCCGCCCCGCTGGTCTTGGTCGCCCCCCGGCCCGCGCAGGAACAGGCGCAGCGCCGCCGGTAATTCCTGGCGGTGGCGCGCGGCGATTTCGTCGATCGGCTGGCTCGGCGATATCACCAACACCTCTACCGGTGCCTCGCCGAGCGCGCGGGTCGGGGTGCCATCGGGCAGCAGATGACTGAACTGATTTAGACGCTGCAGCAACTCGATGTCGCTTTCCAGGCTGTCAATGAACGTGCTGTTGAGCATGTGCCCGCCGATCTGCGCCAGGGTCGGCTGCTGGCCGGTGTAGGCCCGTTGCAGCGGCTGCTGCGGGTCGACGCCGCGGGGGTTGCCGCTGACACCCACCACCAGGACGCGGCTGGCGCCCAGGTGCAGGGCCGGGCTGATCGGTGCCGATTGGCGTACCGCGCCATCGCCGAAATATTCTTCGCCGATTTTCACCGGGGCAAAGAGCAAGGGAATGGCGGAACTCGCCAGCAAATGTTCGACCGTCAACTGAGTCGGCACGCCGATTCGTCGATGGCGCAACCAGGCGTCGATGGTGCCGCCGCCCTGATAAAAGGTCACTGCCTGGCCGGACTCGTAACCGAACGCGGTCACCGCCACTGCCTGCAGCTGCTTCTGCGCAATGGCTTCGTCAATCCCGGACATGTTCAATTTGTCGTTAAGCAACCCGCGCAGCGGCGAACTGTTGAGCAGGGCCACTGGAACCTGTGCGCCGATGCCCATCAGGTTGTGACTGACAAAACGGCTGGCCTGATGGATCACCCCGGGCCAGTCGCTGCGCAGTACCAGGTGACTGCGAAAGCCCTGCCAGAACGCGGTAAGCGCTTCGATGGCGCCGCGAAAATCCATCGCCCCACTGGCCAGGCTGACCGCGTTGATCGCCCCGGCCGACGTGCCGACGATCACTGGAAACGGATTGCTTGCCCCCACCGGCAGCAGTTCGGCAATCGCTGCCAGCACACCGACCTGATAGGCCGCCCGGGCCCCGCCACCGGAAAGAATCAAGCCTGTGACCGGTTCAACGGGACTCATGGCAACACTCCAGGCTGCTGGATCGGATTGTCATTGCTCCAACCCTGTCTAATACAATACCTGTAGGAGCTGGCTTGCCAGCGAAAGCGGTGTGTCAGCCAATGAAGATGTTGAATGAAAAATCGCCTTCGCTGGCAAGCCAGCTCCTACAGGATCGATCAATCGCGTTTTGCGTACAGTTTGGGCTCGCCCGGCGGACGGCTCTTGAAGCGGCGATGGGCCCACAGGTATTGCTGCGGACAGTCGCGCAACACGCCTTCGACCCATTGATTAATGCGGATGCAATCGGCCTCTTCGGACTCGCCGGGGAAACCTTCGAGCGGCGCATGGATCACCAGTCGATACCCGCTGCCATCCGCCAGGCGCTGCTGGGTGAACGGCACCACCAGCGCCTTGCCCAGCCGGGCAAACTTGCTGGTGGCCGTGACGGTCGCGGCCTGAATGCCGAACAGCGGCACGAAGATACTTTGCTTGGCGCCGTAGTCCTGGTCCGGTGCGTACCAGATGGCCCGGCCGGCCCGCAGCAGCTTGAGCATGCCACGCACATCGTCGCGCTCCACCGCCAGCGAGTCGAGGTTGTGCCGCTCGCGACCGCGGCGCTGGATGTAGTCGAACAACGGATTCTTGTGCTCGCGGTACATGCCATCGATGGTGTGTTGCTGGCCGAGCAGCGCCGCGCCGATTTCCAGCGTGGTGAAATGCACGGCCATCAGGATCACGCCCTTGCCTTCGCGTTGCGCCTTTTGCAAATGCTCCAGCCCTTCGACATGCGCCAGTTTCGCCAGGCGCTCGCGCGACCACCACCAGCTCATGGCCATCTCGAAGAAGGCGATGCCGGTGGAGGCGAAGTTTTCCTTGAGCAGGCGCTTGCGCTCGGCAGCGGTTTTTTCAGGGAAACACAGCTCGAGATTGCGCTTGGCGATGCGCCGTCGGTCGCCGGCCACTCGATACATCAATGCACCCAGGGCGCGACCGATACTCAGCAATGCCGGATACGGCAACTGGATAATCAGCCACAACAGCCCCAGCCCGCACCACAGCGGCCAGAAACGCGGAGAAATAAATGCTGTTCGAAAACGCGGGCGATCCATTAAAGCTTCCGTCAAGACAGTGGCCGGGCATTCTACATCGTTCGACCCGGCTTGCGGCCCGCGGGCGTTCTCGTTATAAGTCTCGGCACTTTTAGTGACAAGCCGTTGTATGCCGACATGAGCAAAATCGATCCGCTAGACCAAGATCCCGTGTTCCAGTTGAAGGGCAGCATGCTTGCCATCACGGTGCTGGAACTGGCCCGTAACGACCTCGAGAACCTCGATCGGCAACTGGCCGCCAAGGTGGCCCAGGCGCCTAACTTCTTCAGCAACGCGCCGTTGGTGCTGGCCCTGGATAAACTGCCGCCCCACGAAGGCGCCGTCGATCTGCCCGGCCTGATGCGCATTTGCCGCCAGCACGGCCTGCGTACCCTGGCGATCCGTGCCAGCCGCATCGAGGACATCGCCGCCGCCATCGCGGTCGACCTGCCGGTGCTGCCACCGTCCGGCGCCCGGGAACGCGCGCTGGACCCAAACGAAGGCGAGGTGAAGAAAAAACCGGAGAAACCGCCGGAGCCGACGATCAAGCCGACCAAGATCATCACGTCGCCGGTACGCGGTGGCCAGCAGATTTATGCCCAGGGTTGCGATCTGGTGGTGGTCTCGTCGGTCAGTCCCGGGGCGGAACTTCTCGCCGATGGGAACATCCATGTATACGGCCCGATGCGCGGTCGTGTGCTGGCCGGGGTCAAAGGCGACACCAAAGCCAGGATTTTCTGTCAGCAGATGAGCGCTGAACTAGTCTCCATTGCAGGCCATTACAAGGTGTCGGAGGACCTGCGTCGCGACCCTTTGTGGGGCTCGGGCGTGCAGGTCAGCCTGTCGGGCGATGTGTTGAACATCATTCGGCTTTAACGGATACTGCCGCATTTTCCAAGCATCTCTAAAACGTAGCGAAAACGGCTCAAACGAAGTAGGAAAAAGGCTACAAGCAGTGTTTACCGTAAGTAAGTGCCGCTCTGAACCGGATTCCAGCCAAGGCTGTCCGACTGCAGTAGTTTTTCAAGAGATGTTTTTCAGGGGCTAAAAGTCCTTTTTCCTTAGGGGTGAAACACCTTGGCCAAGATTCTCGTGGTTACATCCGGCAAGGGTGGTGTGGGTAAGACCACCACCAGCGCCGCTATCGGTACCGGCCTCGCTCTGCGTGGTCACAAAACAGTCATCGTCGACTTCGACGTCGGCTTGCGTAACCTCGACCTGATCATGGGTTGCGAACGTCGCGTGGTGTATGACTTCGTCAATGTCGTGAACGGCGAAGCCAACCTGCAGCAAGCGCTGATCAAAGACAAACGCCTGGAAAACCTCTACGTACTGGCCGCCAGTCAGACCCGCGACAAAGACGCGCTGACTGTCGAAGGCGTGGAAAAAGTCCTGATGGCGCTCAAGGCAGACTTTGAATTCGTTGTCTGCGACTCCCCGGCCGGTATCGAGAAAGGTGCTCACCTGGCGATGTACTTCGCCGATGAAGCGATCATCGTGACCAACCCGGAAGTGTCGTCGGTACGTGACTCGGACCGCATGCTCGGCCTGCTGGCCAGCAAGTCGCGCCGCGCTGAAAAGGGCGAAGATCCGATCAAGGAACATTTGCTGCTGACCCGTTACAACCCACAACGGGTCAGTGACGGCGAAATGCTCGGCGTCGAAGACGTCAAGGAAATCCTGGCGGTCACCCTGCTGGGTGTCATTCCGGAATCCCAGGCGGTTCTCAAGGCATCCAACTCCGGCGTGCCGGTAATCCTCGACGATCAGAGCGACGCCGGCCAGGCGTATAGCGATGCGGTCGATCGTCTGTTGGGTAAAACCGTGGAACATCGCTTCCTCGATGTCACGAAGAAGGGATTCTTCGAGCGCCTGTTTGGAGGTAGGTAATGAACATTTTTGACTTCTTTCGTGCCAACAAGAAGCCAAGTACCGCCTCGGTAGCGAAAGAGCGTCTACAGATCATCGTGGCGCATGAACGCGGCCAGCGCAGTACGCCGGACTACTTGCCAGCCTTGCAGAAGGAACTGGTGGAAGTGATCCGCAAGTACGTCAATATCGGGTCCGATGACGTGCACGTCGCTCTGGAAAACCAGGGCAGCTGCTCGATTCTGGAACTCAATATCACCCTGCCTGACCGCTAGTCGATCAGAAAGGAGCCACGGCGGCTCAGGCTCTTCGGGCCTTTGTGGGAGCGAGCTTGCTCGCGATGGTGTATCAGTCGACATCAATGTAGCTGACACACCTTCGCGAGCAAGCTCGCTCCTACAAAGGGCGTTGGAGGCCTGAGCCGCCGTTGGCGTTTGTTACGAGGCTGTTTTAATGCCGTTGTCCAACATCCGCATCATCCATCAGGACGCCGCCGTACTGGTGGTGGATAAGCCGACCCTGTTGCTCTCCGTCCCCGGCCGGGCTGACGACAACAAGGACTGCCTGATTACCCGCCTGCAAGAAAACGGCTACCCGGAAGCGCGAATCGTCCATCGACTGGATTGGGAAACGTCCGGCATCATTCTGCTGGCCCGTGATCCGGACACCCATCGCGAGCTGTCTCGGCAATTTCACGACCGTGAAACCGAAAAAGCCTACACCGCACTGTGCTGGGGTCAACCGGAACTCGACAGTGGCAGCATCGACCTGCCCCTGCGCTACGACCCGCCGACCAAACCACGCCACGTGGTGGACCATGAATTCGGCAAGCATGCCCTGACCTTCTGGCGCGTGCTGGAACGTTGCAGCGACTGGTGCCGCGTCGAGCTGACGCCGATCACCGGCCGCTCCCATCAACTGCGCGTGCACATGCTGTCCATCGGTCATCCGCTGCTGGGTGACGGGCTCTATGCACACGAACAGGCCCTGGCCGCCTGGCCGCGCCTGTGCCTGCACGCCAGCATGCTCAGCTTCACCCATCCGCAAACCGGCGAACGCTTGCGATTCGAATGCCCGGCACCGTTCTAGGCGGAACACACACCAACCTGCAGGAGCGGGCTTGCCCGCGAAGGCGGCGGCACAGGCAACATCATTGTTGAACTTGAGTCAGCTTTCGCGGGCAAGCCCGCTCCCACAGGGATCACCTGCAGACGCAACACCGTCAGCCCACCGCCAATTCTGTGACCAATACGTTAAACTGGCGCCATTGCTGTCTGGAGCTACTTATGCGCGAAGAGTTGAACCAAGGCCTGATCGACTTCCTCAAGGCCTCCCCTACCCCGTTTCATGCCACCGCCAGCCTGGTACAGCGCCTGGAAGCGGCGGGCTATCAACGCCTCGACGAGCGCGAGCCATGGACCACCGAAACCCATGGTCGCTACTACGTCACCCGTAACGACTCTTCGATCGTCGCCATCAAGATGGGCCGTCATTCGCCGCTGCACGGCGGGATTCGCCTGGTCGGCGCCCACACCGACAGCCCTTGCCTGCGGGTCAAGCCCCAGCCGGAACTGCAACGCCAGGGCTTCTGGCAACTGGGCGTGGAAGTCTATGGCGGCGCGCTGCTGGCGCCGTGGTTCGATCGTGACCTGTCGCTGGCCGGCCGCGTGACCTTCCGCCGTGACGGCAAGGTCGAGAGTCAGCTGGTCGACTTCAAGGCACCGATCGCCACGATCCCGAACCTGGCCATTCACCTCAATCGCGAAGCCAATATGGGTTGGGCCATCAACGCCCAGACCGAGCTGCCACCGATACTCGCGCAATTTGCCGGTGACGAACGGGTCGACTTCCGCGCCGTGCTCACCAACCAGCTCGCCCTGGAGCATGGGCTGAACGCCGACGTGGTGCTGGATTACGAGCTGAGCTTCTACGACACCCAAAGCGCTGCGATCATTGGCCTGCATGGCGACTTCATCGCCGGTGCGCGCCTGGACAACTTGCTGTCGTGCTACGCCGGCCTGCAAGCCTTGCTGACGACCGAGACCGACGAAACCTGCGTGCTGGTCTGCAATGACCACGAAGAAGTCGGCTCCAGCTCCGCCTGCGGTGCCGATGGCCCGATGCTCGAGCAAACCCTGCGTCGCCTGCTGCCTGAAGGTGATGAATTCGTAAGGACCATTCAGCGATCCCTGCTGGTCTCGGCCGACAATGCCCACGGCGTGCACCCCAACTACGCCGACAAGCACGACGCCAACCACGGCCCGAAACTCAATGCCGGCCCGGTGATCAAGGTCAACAGCAACCAGCGCTACGCCACCAACAGCGAAACCGCCGGGTTCTTCCGCCATCTGTGCATGGCCGAAGAAGTCCCGGTGCAGAGCTTCGTGGTGCGCAGCGACATGGGCTGCGGCTCGACCATCGGCCCGATCACCGCCAGCCACCTGGGCGTGCGCACCGTCGACATCGGCTTGCCGACGTTCGCCATGCACTCGATCCGCGAGCTGTGCGGCAGCCATGACCTGGCGCACCTGGTCAAGGTACTGAGCGCGTTCTACGCCTGCCGCGAGTTGCCGTAGCCCCGCATTACCCTGTAGGAGCGAGCTTGCTCGCGAAGAACCTGAGAGCGCCCGGGCTGTCAGGTTTCAAGCGTTATCGTTCAAGCCCATCGCGAGCAAGCTCGTTCCTACAGACATCACCTCCGGTTGCGCAAAAGCCACCTAGACTTCAATCATCCCCTTCGACAAGGCAGTCGCTCATGATCACGATGTCTTCGTTCCACGCCATGCTGATCCCGATCCTCGCCGGGATGATCATACTGGCGATCGGCTTCAATTTTCGCGACAAGAACCTGGGCGTATTCGCGATGTGGATCGGCATGCTGACGATTCTCGCCACCGTGGTGTTCAAGATCCTCGCCAAACTCAACGAATAAATCCTCTACCCCGGCTCGCATTGATTTTGGCAGGCTCGTACACTCGCTCGATCCGCTCATCCGAGGTTGACCGCCTAGTGTTCGCTCGTCTTTTTGCCCTGCCATCCCTCCTCCTCGTCTGCCTCATGACGCTGCTGCCGTTGGCCCCTGCCCAGGCAGTCGGCTTGCCGGGCATGCTCGGCGGTTCGGCGAAATCCCAGCCAGAGGCGCAAGAACCCCTGGGGCAGTCCCTGGACGAAGTCATCAAGTCGCTGGAGAACGATCAGCAACGATCCAAGTTGCTGACCGACCTGAAAAAGCTGCGCGATGCCACCAAAAAGGCCCAACCCGCCACCGAACAGGGTGTGCTCGGGCTGATCGGTGGAACGCTTGCCAGTCTGGAGAAGCAGTTTTCCGGTGCAGACAGCCCGCTCACGCGCTGGTCCGAAGAGTACGATCTCGCCAGGGACGAACTGAACGCCTTGATCGTGCCGGCCAATGAATGGCTGCCGATCATCTTTGCCTTTGCCATGATTCTGATGGTCTGGAGCTTGCTCGCCGCCGTGCTTATCTGGCTCAGCCACCGTGTGCGCATGCGCTTCGGCCTGACCGAAGAGTTGCCGCAACATCCCAGCGCCCTGGACATGCTGCGCTTCGCCTTGCGCAAACTCGGGCCGTGGCTGATTGCGCTGGTGATGACGGTCTACATGAGCTACGCCCTGCCCTCGTCATTGGGCAAAAGCCTGGCCATGGTATTGGCGTATGCGCTGGTGGTCGGGACCTGTTTCTCCGCGATCTGCGTCATCGCTTTTTCCGTACTCGACGGACCGCACCGCCACCGCGCCCTGTATATCCTGCGCCACCAGGCCTTTCGGCCGTTGTGGCTGATCGGCAGCTTCGCCGCGTTCGGTGAAGCCTTGAGTGATCCGCGACTGGTCGAAAGCCTCGGCACGCACCTGGCGCACACCGCGGCAACGATTGCCAACGTCCTGGCCGCGCTGTCCACCGGACTGTTCATTCTGCGCTTCCGGCGCCCTATCGCTCACCTGATCCGCAACCAGCCACTGTCCCGACGCCTGACCCGCCGCGCGCTCAGCGACACCATCGATATCCTCGGGACCTTCTGGTACATACCTGCCCTGGTGCTGGTGGGTATTTCGCTGTTCGCCACTTTTGTTTCAGCCGGCGACACCAGCACGGCGCTGCGCCAGTCGCTGATCTGCACCGTGCTGCTGGTGCTGTGCATGGTCATCAACGGGCTGGTGCGCCGTCACTCGCTCAAACCGCAGCGAGGCGTGAAGCGGCATGCGCTGTACTCCGATCGCCTGAAAAGCTTCTTCTACACCCTCGCCCATCTGCTGGTGTGGCTGGCATTCATCGAGCTCGGCCTGCGGGTCTGGGGCCTGTCGCTGATCGCCTTCACTGAAGGCGAAGGCCATGAAATCAGCGTCAAACTGTTCAGCCTCGGCGGCACGCTGATTTTTGCCTGGCTGATCTGGATTCTCAGCGACACCGCCGTGCACCACGCCCTCACCCGCTCGCGCAAAGGCCTGGCCAACGCCCGCGCGCAGACGATGATGCCGCTGATCCGCAACGTGCTGTTCGTGGCCATTTTCATCATCGCGCTGATCGTCGCCCTGGCCAACATGGGCATGAACGTCACGCCGCTGCTGGCCGGCGCCGGGGTGATCGGCCTGGCCATCGGTTTCGGTGCCCAGTCGCTGGTCGCCGACCTGATCACCGGGTTGTTCATCATCATCGAAGACTCCCTGGCCATCGACGACTACGTGGACGTCGGCGGCCACCTGGGCACCGTCGAAGGCCTGACCATCCGCACCGTGCGCCTGCGGGACATCGACGGCATCGTCCACACCATTCCGTTCAGCGAAATCAAAAGCATCAAGAACTACTCGCGGGAATTCGGCTACGCCATCTTCCGGGTGGCAGTGCCTTCGAACATGGACATCGATAACGCGATCAAACTGATGCGCGAAGTCGGGCAGAAGATCCGCACCGATCCGCTGCAACGGCGCAATATCTGGTCGCCACTGGAGATCCAGGGGGTCGAGAGTTTCGAGTCGGGCAACGCAATCCTGCGCGCCCGGTTCAAGACCGCGCCGATCAAGCAGTGGGAGGTGTCACGGGCGTTCAACCTGTCACTCAAGCGCCATCTGGATGAGGCCGGCTTCGATCTGGCGACGCCACGCATGAGTGTGCAAGTGATCACGGCAGGGGGCGGCCAGGTGCCGCAATAGCACTTAACGCCAGCACTCGGGTGACCTTCATCGATTCCCCCCCGACACCGCAACCCTTGTAGGAGCTGGCTTGCCAGCGAAGGCGTCCATTCAGTCAATGAATGTATCGATTGACCCACCGCTTTCGCTGGCAAGCCAGCTCCTACAGGGGACCGTGTTGGCACTGAAGCAAAAAAAAACAACAATCATGGAGATTACCCATGCAACTGACCCGCATTGCCCAAACTTGCATGCTGACCCTGTTCGGCGCACTGGCCGGCCACGCCGGCGCCGATACCCTGGAAGGCGCGCGCACGCACATTGCCGAACAGGCCAAGGCCCTGGAACCCGAGCTGCTGGAAACCCGCCGCGATATCCACGCCCACCCGGAACTGGGCAACACCGAACAACGCACCTCGCAATTGGTCGCCAAACAACTGCGGGCCATGGGCCTTGAGGTGAAAACCGGCGTCGCCCGCACCGGCGTGGTGGCCATCCTCAAAGGCGCCCTGCCCGGACCGACCGTGGCGTTGCGCGCCGACATGGATGCGCTGCCGGTCAAGGAAGTCTCGGACCTGCCTTTCGCCTCGAAAGCCAAAGGCACCTACCTCGGCAAAGAGGTCGACGTGATGCACGCTTGCGGCCACGACGCGCACACCGCCATCCTGCTGAGCACGGCGAAAATCCTCACCGGCATGCGCGACACCCTGCCCGGCACGGTAGTGTTCTATTTCCAGCCGGCAGAAGAAGGCCCGAGCGATTTTATCCCCGACGGCAAAAACACCTGGGGCGCGAAAATGATGATTGAAGAAGGCGTGATGGAATCGCCGAAACCGGACGCGGTGTTTGGCCTGCACGTCTGGGCGGGTGTCCCCGCCGGCCGGATCGCCTATCGCCCTGGCCCGACCCTGGCCAGCTCCGATGACCTGCGCATCAAGATTCTCGGCAAGCAGACCCATGCCGGGCGCCCGTGGGACGGTATCGACCCGATCACCGTCGGTGCGCAAACCATCGTCGGCCTGCAAACCGTGGTCAGCCGCCGTACCGACATTTCGTCCTATCCGTCGGTGGTCAGCATTGGCACGATCAACGGCGGCACCCGCTACAACATCATTCCCGAGTCCGTGGACATGAGCGGCACCATCCGCTCCTACGACTATGCCATCCGCCAGAAGCTGCACGCCGACGTACGCCAGACCGTGGAGAAAATCGCCGAAAGCGGCGGCGCCAAGGCTGAAGTGACGATCATCGAGAAGTATGACCCGACGATCAACAACCCGGCGCTGACCGAGAAAATGCTGCCGACCTTGCGCTGGGCAGCCAAGGACGATGTGGTGCAGGGGCCGTTGGTGGGTGGCGCCGAAGACTTTTCCTTCTACGCCAAGGAAGCGCCGGGGTTGTTTGTATTCCTGGGGGTCACGCCCAAAGACCAGGACATGAGCAAGGCGGCGCCGAATCATAATCCGGGGTTCTTTGTCGATGAGGCGGCGCTGGTGGTCGGCGTGCGGACGCTGGCGTCATTGGCCACGGACTATCTCTACGCCAACGCCAAACCCTGAGGCAAAACCCGGGCATAAAAAAATCCCCGAACCAGTCGGGGATTTTTTATGTTCGATCAATCAGCCCGAGAGCGGATCAATCTTCGCGATAGCGACGCAGCTTCAACTGCTTACCGGCAACGCGAGTGTCCTTCAGCTTGCTCAGCAGCTTCTCCAGACCATCTTCCGGCAGCTCGACGAGGCTGAAGCTGTCACGCACCTGGATGCGACCGATTGCTTCGCGAGCCAGACCACCCTCATTGAGGATAGCGCCCAGCAGGTTCTTCGCCGCGATACCGTCACGCGCGCCCAGCGCGGTACGGCAACGGGCACGACCTTCGGCCAATGGAACCGGAGCACGACGCTCGCGATCACCACGGTCCGGACGATCACCGGTACGCTCAGGACGATCGCCACGCGGTGCGTTGTTCGGCACCAGTGGGCGTTCTTTCTCGATTGCAGCCAGGGTCAGCGCCTGAGCGTTGGTGGCCTTGCGCAGCAGCGCAGCGGCCAGGGCACGCGGGGTGCAACCGATGTCGGCAGTCAGGCGATCCAGCAACTCACCGTGAGTCGATTCGGCATCAGCCACCAGCGGCGACAGGCTGTTGGTCAACTTCTTGATGCGGGCATCAAGAACAGCTTGAGCGTCCGGCAGGCGAACTTCGGCCACTTTCTGACCGGTTACACGCTCGATCACTTGCAGCATGCGGCGCTCACGCGGAGTTACCAGCAGCAGTGCACGACCTTCGCGACCGGCACGGCCGGTACGGCCGATACGGTGCACGTAGGACTCTGGGTCGTACGGCATGTCAACGTTGAACACGTGAGTGATGCGCGGAACGTCCAGGCCACGGGCGGCAACGTCGGTCGCCACAACGATGTCCAGACGGCCATCCTTGAGGGATTCGATCACGCGTTCACGTTGGTTCTGGGCAATGTCACCGTTCAGCGCAGCGGCTTTGTAGCCTTTGGCTTCCAGGGCACTGGCCAGGTCCAGGGTCGCTTGCTTGGTGCGCACGAACATGATCAGGGCGTCGAAGTCTTCGACTTCCAGCAGGCTCAATACAGCCGAGGTCTTCTGGTCAGCGTGAACCAACAGGTGAGCCTGTTCGATCGCGGTAACGGTCTGAGTCTTGGTCTGGATCTTCACGTGCTGCGGATCACGCAGGTGACGCTCGGCAATGGCACGGATCGACTGCGGCAGGGTCGCCGAGAACAATACGGTCTGACGGGTTGGCGGCAGAGACTTGAAGATAACTTCGAGGTCGTCCATGAAACCCAGTTTGAGCATTTCGTCCGCTTCGTCGAGAACCAGGTGGTTCACGGTCGACAGGACTTTTTCGTCGCGACGCAGGTGGTCGCACAGACGGCCCGGCGTGGCGACAACGATCTGTGCGCCATTACGGATTGCTTTCAGTTGTGGACCCATAGGGGCGCCGCCGTAAACGGCCACAACGGTAACGCCCGGCATTTGCTTGGCGTAGGTTTCGAAAGCGGTTGCTACTTGCAGCGCCAACTCACGGGTTGGCGCCAGGATCAGGGCTTGCGGCTCGCGCTTGGCAGGATCGATGCGATGCAGGATTGGCAGGGCGAACGCGGCGGTTTTACCGGTACCGGTTTGCGCCTGGCCAATCATGTCGTGGCCGGCCATGATGATCGGGATCGATTGCTGCTGAATAGCCGAAGGCTCTTCGTAGCCAGTCGCAATGACGGCTGCAAGAATATTCGGATTAAGATTAAAAGCGGCGAAGCCGCCGGTTTCCTGGGTCATGGGTCTGCCTCTAAGTGCATCCGCAAAGACCCATGCTCCAAAGCTGCGCATGCCGTGTAAGACTCAAGAGTCGCCCTGGCTGCTTTGTCGGCGGGGATTTGCGAAAACGAATGAATGAAAAAGATTCGTCAAGGAAGAGTTCGCTGTGCGAACGTGCAGCCGAAGCTGGCTTCGGGGAATTGCGCTACCTAAACGCGGCCCGGTTAAAGGCCGGCGCGCACTATACCGGAAATCGGCCAAAAAGGGAGCATTATTTGTCGGAAAACTGACGTATACACCGTTATGTCACAGGCTTTGCGGATAATCGTGCAACGGTCTATTTTTCAAAGGCCCCGGCCCTGCTGGCGATCGCGCTAAAACGGTTCATCGAGGCAGCCCAGGCCGCCAGTCCGACAATCCCTTCCCGCCCGAGGAAATGCCCCATGAATCAGCCCGGCCGCAGTCGTGTAACCCGTGAACGTCGCGGTCATGTCCTGTTGCTCGGTCTGGATCGGGTGGCCAAGCGCAATGCCTTCGATCTCGACCTGCTCAATGAGTTGAGCCTGGCCTATGGCGAATTCGAGGCCGACAGCGAGGCGCGGGTGGCGGTGGTGTTTGGCCATGGCGAGCATTTCACCGCCGGGCTCGATCTGATCAACGCCAGCGCGGCCCTGGCCGAAGGCTGGCAGGCACCGCCAGGCGGCTGTGATCCGTGGGGGGTGTTTGCCGGGCCCAGGGTGAGCAAACCGGTGATCGTCGCCGCGCAAGGCTATTGCCTGACCATCGGTATCGAGCTGATGCTGGCCGCTGATATCAACCTGTGCGCGAGCAACACTCGCTTCGCCCAGAAGGAAGTGCAGCGCGGCATATTCCCGTTCGGCGGCGCGACGTTGCGCCTGCATCAAGTCGCGGGCTGGGGCAATGCCATGCGCTGGCTGCTGACCGGCGATGAATTCGACGCCCATGACGCCTTGCACCTGGGGTTGGTGCAGGAAGTCATGGCCAGTGAGGATTTGCTGCCGCGAGCGCTCGAGCTGGCGGAGCGGATCGCCCGGCAGGCGCCGCTTGGGGTGCAGGCGACCTTGATGTCGGCCCGGCAGGCGCGTTATGAAGGGGAAACGGCGGCGGCCCAGGCGTTGCCGGCGCTGGTGAAGAAGTTGCTGGCCAGTGAGGATGCCAAGGAAGGTGTGCGGTCGATGGTCGAGAAGCGGCCTGGGGTGTTCAAAGGGCTTTGAGGTTTGTGGCGATGCGGATATTGCTTTCGCGGGCAAGCCTCGCTCCTACAGGTTTGGTGTCGTTCACATTTCCGGCGAACGACGTCAATTTGCAGGAGCGAGGCTTGCCCGCGAAGAGGCCCTGACAGCCCCCCCATTAGGTTGCCGGGCGGATGGCCTTGATCAGCGACTGCAACGAATACCCCAACCGCGGCGCCAGCCCTTCGGCCCGGGCGATCAAGCCGTCCATGTCCAGCTCCTGATCCAGCTCCGCAGGCACCAGCAGAATCACATTGCCCTCCTTCACCGGCAGCTCCCAGTAATGCCGGTGATAAAGCCCGCGCAACAACGCTGCGCCCAACGGCTTGCCGTCATCGGTCGCCCACTGGTTGATCACCAGCCAGCCCCCCGGGTTCAGGCGTTTCTGACAGTTCTCCAGGAAGCTCCACGCCAGATGCCCGACACCCGGGCCGACATCGGTGTAGAGGTCGACGAAAATCAGGTCCGCCGGTTCCGCCGTATCCAGCAGCTCCAGCGCATCGCCGACACGGATATACAGGCGCGGATCGTCATCCAGCCCAAGGTATTCGATGGCCAGGCGCGGCACGTCGGGGCGCAGTTCGATGGCTTCGACGTCTTCCAGCGGCAGGAACTTGAGGCAAGCCTGGGTCAAGGTACCGGCCCCCAGCCCGAGGAACAGCGCGTTTTCCGGCTGTTCGTGGCACAGCGCGCCGATCAGCATCGCGCGGGTGTAATCGTATTCGAGCCAGCTGGGGTCCGCGGTGAACACGCAGCTTTGCTCGATGGCATCACCGAACTCGAGAAAACGGTAATCGGCCACTTCCAGCACGCGAATCACGCCGAACTCATCCTGTACCTCGGCGAGCAGATGCTCGACGCGCTCCTCAGTCATCTTGTCTCCTGGTCGTCGCCCGGCAGGCAACACATTGAAACCGCGGCGTGGCGCGGCAAAGGCGCGATTGTCCGCGAAGCGACGGGAACAGGTCACGCACTAATTGCTGATAACATGACAGTCCGAGCGTAAAACACTAGAGACCGCGATGAGCCAACCCTGGAGTCCTGACAGCTGGCGCGCCCTGCCGATCCAGCAACAACCCCGTTACCCCGACGCCGCACATTTGCAGCACGTCGAGCAGACCCTGGCCAGCTATCCGCCGCTGGTCTTTGCCGGTGAAGCCCGGGAGTTGCGCCGTCAGTTTGCCGAAGTGACCCAGGGTCGCGCGTTTCTGTTGCAAGGTGGCGACTGCGCCGAAAGCTTCGCCGAGTTCTCCGCCGCGAAAATCCGCGACACCTTTAAAGTGCTGCTGCAAATGGCGATCGTCATGACCTTTGCTGCCGGTTGCCCGGTGGTCAAGGTCGGGCGCATGGCCGGGCAGTTCGCCAAACCGCGGTCGGCCAATGACGAAACCATCGATGGCGTGACCCTGCCGGCCTATCGGGGCGACATCGTCAACGGCATCGGTTTCGACGAAAAAAGCCGCGTGCCGGACCCGGAGCGCCTGCTGCAGTCCTATCACCAGTCCACCGCGACCCTGAACCTGTTGCGCGCCTTTGCCCAGGGCGGTTTTGCCGACCTGCATCAGGTGCACAAGTGGAACCTGGACTTCATCGCCAACTCGGCACTGGCTGAAAAGTACAGTCACCTGGCCGATCGCATCGATGAAACCCTGGCATTCATGCGTGCCTGTGGCATGGACAGTTCGCCGCAATTGCGCGAAACCAGTTTCTTCACGGCCCACGAAGCGCTGCTGCTGAACTACGAAGAAGCCTTCGTCCGTCGCGACAGCCTGACCAACGATTACTACGATTGCTCGGCGCACATGCTGTGGATCGGCGACCGCACCCGTCAGCTCGATGGCGCCCATGTCGAATTCCTGCGCGGGGTGAACAATCCGATTGGGGTCAAGGTCGGCCCCAGCATGAACCCCGACGACCTGATCCGCCTGATCGACGTGCTCAACCCGGACAACGATCCGGGGCGCCTGAACCTGATCGCCCGGATGGGCGCGAACAAGGTCGGCGATCACTTGCCGCAGTTGATCGGCGCGGTGCAGCGTGAAGGCAAACAGGTGCTCTGGAGTTGCGACCCGATGCACGGCAATACCATCAAGGCCAGCAGCGGCTACAAGACCCGAGATTTCGCGCAGATCCTCGGCGAAGTGAAGCAGTTCTTCCAGGTTCACGAAGCGCAAGGCAGTTATGCCGGCGGTATCCACATCGAGATGACCGGGCAGAATGTGACCGAGTGCATCGGTGGGGCTCGGCCGATTACCGAAGATGGGTTGTCGGATCGGTATCACACCCATTGCGACCCGCGGATGAATGCCGATCAATCGCTGGAGTTGGCGTTCCTTATTGCTGAAACCCTGAAGCAAGTTCGGCGCTGAGTCAGCAAGTCATTCGCGCCTGACAGGGCGCCATCGCGGGCAAGCTGGATGCAAAACCCTGTAGGAGCTGGCTTGCAGCGAAGAGGTCTTCACATCAACATCATTGTTGTCTGTTAGATCGCCTTCGCTGGCAAGCCAGCTCCTACAGGGGTTGAGTTCGGCGCCAGCTTAATCACTGCCAATGCTGGCCAATGCCACCCGCAACCTGGCCGCACTCGCCCGCGGACAATTCAATTGAACCCGCTCCAACCCCAGCCACTGCGCCATGCGCCGCAGATTGACCGCCAACGCCAGCATCCCCTCCTCGTCCAGCCCCGGCTCTTCCTCATGCACGGCGTGCACCGCCAGCCTGCCCAGCGCTCGCTCGGCGCGCAGGTCCACCCGCGCGGCAATCCGCTCATTGTGCAAGAACGGCAACACGTAATAGCCATAGACCCGCTTGCTCTGAGGGGTGTAAATCTCCAGCCGGTAGCGAAAATCGAACAGCCGCTCGGTGCGGCTACGCTCCCAGATCAGCGAGTCGAAGGGTGACAGCAGCGCGCTGGTCTCGACCTTGCGCGGCACCTTCGGCTCGGGCAGGCAGTACGCCGGTTGTCGCCAACCCTGAACCTCACAGGTCAGCAAGGCACCGGACTCGACCAACTCCGCCAGCCGCGGTCGACTGTCTGCCGGCCCCAGGCGAAAATAGTCGCGCAGGTCTTTTTCCGTACCGACCCCCAAGGCGGTGGCGGCGTGCAGCAACAGCCCCCGCTGCGCCTCGGCTTCCGACAGCAGAGGCTGCTGGAGAATCGCCGAAGGAATCACCCGCTCCGGCAAATCATACAGCCGCTCGAACCCGCGCCGCCCGGCCACGGTCACTTCACCGGCGGCGAACAACCATTCCAGTGCATGCTTTTCCGCGCTCCAGTCCCACCAGGGTCCTGCCCGCTCCTGACGGGTCGACAGGCTCCCGGCCCCCAGCGCGCCAAGTGCCTGAACCGAGTCCAGCACCCGGCGTACCGTGTCCTGCTGCTCACGACCGAAACGCGCCAGTTGCTGATAGATGTCCTCGCCACGGCTCGCGCGCAGCATGCGCCAGCGCATCAGCGGGTACATCGACAACGGCAGCAGGGAGGCTTCATGCCCCCAGTACTCGAACAACGTGCGTTGCCGGCCCCGACCCCAGGCGGCCTGGTCGAGCAAATCATGAGCGTAATGGCCGAGACGGGAGAACAGGGGCAGGTAGTGCGAACGCACCAACGCATTGACCGAGTCGATCTGCACCGACCCCAGGCGCTCGATCAATCGATTGATCCGGGCCGATTTGACCGGCGCTGGCGGCTGACGCCCGGTGAAGCCTTGGGCGGTCAGCGCCAGACGTCTGGCCTGTTTCAAGGAAAAACTCGAGGAAGTGGACATTCAACGGCTCATGGCGAGGTCTCTTCCCACCTTAGCGACCTGCGCATAAAACGCCAGCGACACCGCTTCATCGCTTGTGCGGATCGTCCCAGAACGGCCGGGACGACTCCAGCATGACGTCCGCGCGACTCAAGCCGATATCGCGCAGACAGTCATCACTCAAGCGCGCCAGTACGGCGCGATCCCTGCTCAGTTGTCGCCAGCGCATCAGTTGCGCCGTGGCCCTGGATAGCGGCAGGCCGACCTTGGCCAAGCCGTGGCTGAATGCCTGTAACCTGTTGCTCCGTGCAATGAACGATCGTTCCATGATGATGCTCCTCAGCGTCGAGGCGGCAGTCTTGGCCAGGTGTCGGGCAGGCTCCAGCGAATGTCTATGACCGTCTGTTTCAGGTCGCCACGAACCCCATTTCATGCGCTTGCGCCGCAATCATGGGGTTGTGACCGGGGATTTCCCGCAGAGCGTTCAGCTTATTTTCCATTGCTCATGGGGTCTTGCCAGAAGTGCCGTTCGGCTTCCTGCGCGACATCTGCACGGGTCAGGCCGATATCCTTCAGCGCTTCATCGCTCATGCCCGCCAACATTTCACGCTCGCGGTGCAGTTCGTACCAGCGATTGATCTTGTGCAGCAGGTCGGTCACCAGGTGGATGGAGTGTTTTTCAACGGTGATAAAACCTTTTTGACCTTTCATCGTGTTGCCCTCCGTTTGGATGGCTCAAGTGTCGCGCCAGGGCTAAGATCAATCCAACGAATGTTTCTGATGCAACACATCTCGGAGATTGATGAATGTCCGCCTACCCGAGTATCGACACCGAAGTGCTGCGCACCTTTGTCGCCATCGCCGACCAGGGCGGTTTTACCCGCGCCGGCGAACAGGTCAACCGCACCCAGTCCGCCGTGAGCATGCAGATGAAGCGACTGGAAGAGGACGTGTTGCAGCGCCAATTATTCCAGCGCGATGGACGGCAGGTGCGGCTGACCGCTGAAGGCCAGGTGCTGCTGGGTTATGCCCGGCGCATCCTCAAACTGCACAGCGAGGTGTTCAATACCTTGCGCGAGCCGCACATGGTCGGCATGGTGCGCATCGGCACGCCGGACGATTACGTCATGCGGTTTCTACCGGGGATCCTGCGGCGATTTGCCCAGTCCTATCCGCTGATCCAGATCGAAGTGCACTGCGAACCATCAAAACAACTGCTGCTGCGCCAGGACCTGGACCTGTCCATCGTCACCCGGGAACCGGGCAACGAGATCGGCCAGTTGTTGCGCAAGGAGCGTTTCGTCTGGGCCGAAGCGCAGTGCTACAGCGTTCACGAGCAGACGCCGTTGCCCCTGGCGATGTTCAACAGCGACTGTTTCTGCAGGCTGTGGGCCTGCAATGCGCTGGACGCCATGGGCCGCGACTACCGCGTCGCCTACAACAGCTCCAGCCTGTCGGCGATCATGGCAGTGGTCAGCGCCGGCCTGGCCATCACCGCGCAACTGGAAAGCCTGATCACCCCCGACATGCGCATCCTGGGGGAGGCCGAGGACCTTCCGGTCCTGCCGGAGGCGAGCATCATGCTGGTGCGCAACCTGCACAACCCGTCGCCGATCACCGAGTGCCTGGCCGAGCACATTGTCGAAGGCTTCAAACTTTAAAGGCGAGCATCACCGCGCACAGCACCAGGAACCCGCAGAACAGCCCGCGCAACAGCCGCTCCGGCAACGCGTGGGCGACCTTCACCCCCCAACTGATGCTCATCAGTCCGCCGATCGCCAAGGGCACGCCGATCGTCCAGTCCACTTCATGGTGCACCGCATAAGTCACCAGGGTGACGCTGGTACTGGGCAATGCCAGCGCCAGTGACAGCCCCTGCGCCACCACCTGGCTGGTGCCGAAGACGCTGGTCAGCACCGGCGTCGCCACCACCGCCGCGCCCACGCCAAACAACCCGCCCATGCTGCCCGACGCGGCACCGAGGACACCCAGCCACCGTGGCGAATGGTTCATCTGCGCAGAAGGCGGCGAGTGGGTCGTGAACATACGCACCAGGTTGTAAACCGTCAGGGCGACCAGAAAGGCGACAAAAGCGAGACGCATGGTTTGCGCATCAATGCCCACGGCCCAGATCGAACCGATCCAGGCAAAACAGAAGCCCATCGAGGCCAGCGGCAAGGCATGGCGCATCTCGATACGATTGCGCTGGTGATAACGCCACAGCGCCAGCATGACATTCGGCACGACCATCACCAGCGCGGTGCCTTGGGCGATCTGCTGATCGAGGCCGAACAGCACGCCCAGCAGCGGAATCGCGATCAACCCGCCGCCGATGCCGAACAATCCACCGAGGGTCCCCAAGGCAGCGCCAAACACCAGGTACATCAAAAACTCGATCACTTGCCATTCCCCTCACGTCAGTACGTTCATCCTACGCAGTCGCCTCTGGCAGGGAAACGCACAGCAACGCACAATGGCTATGCCAAATTCGCACAAGCGCAGACCACGCATGAATCCCAATCAATTGACCGGGCAGTTGGGCCTGTTTCTCGACGTTCTGGAAACCGGCAGTTTTTCCGCCGCGTCCCGCCGTCATCCGCTGACCCCTTCAGCCGTAGCGCGGCGGATCGACAGCCTGGAAAAGGCGGTCGGCAGCCAATTGTTCATCCGCAGCACCCACGCGGTGCGCGCAACGCCGGCAGGACTGGCCTTTGCCGAGCGCGCCCGGCGGATTGTCGCGGAATTGCAGTTGGCCCGGGCGGAAGCGGTGTCCCTGAGCAGTGCGCCGGAAGGCCTGATCCGGATTGATGCGCCGGCAGCGTTCGGCCGGCTGCACTTGGCGCCGGTGATTGCCGATTTTCTGCGGCTGTACCCCGGCCTCGATGTGCAACTTCATCTGATCGAAAGTTTTGTCGACATGCAGGGCCTGAACCTGGGCAAAGTCGATCTGGTGCTGCGCGCCGGGCAAATGGCCGATACCCGGCTGGTGGCCACGCCGCTGGCGAGCATGGTACGGATCGCCTGCGCCAGCCCCGCCTATTTGCAGAGCCGTGGCGTACCCACCGATCCGGCGCAGCTGGCGGAACATGACGGTCTCGACTGGGATGGCCTGGCTCCGCTCTTTGCCTGGCGCTTCGCACGCGACGGGCACCTGCACCTGCACCGCCCAGGGCGCATCCGCATGAGCGCCAATAACGCCGAGGCGCTGCTCGAAGGCGCATTGGCCGGGCTGGGTGTCGCGCATTTGCCCACCTGGCTGACCAGCGAATACCTGTTGCGTGGCGAACTGCTGCCGCTGTTCTGCGAAAGCGGCCTGCCCCAACCGGAAACGACCGGCATTTACGCCTTGCGCCTGGCGCAGCAACCCAACTCCCGCAGTCGCTTGTTGCTGGAATACCTGAAGGCTCGTTTCAGCCCGGTGCCGCCCTGGGACCTGGCACTGCAAAATAACTTCAGCCGCCACTGATGCAAGCCGGTCTCGCTCCACAAGGGGGGTCATCGCTGGACCTGAATCTACGCGCACAAAAAAGCCCGACTCAATGGTCGGGCTTTTTCATTCCTGAAGCGGTGCTTATTTGGCACGGCCTTTGTAGGAACCGCCTTCGCGGGTATCGATCTCGATCATGTCGCCGATTTCGATGAAGTCGGCAACCGACAGTTCGGTACCGTTCTTCAGTTTGGCAGGCTTCATCACCTTGCCGGAAGTGTCGCCGCGAGCGGAGCCTTCGGTGTAGTCGACCTGACGCACGATGGTGGTCGGCAGTTCTACGGAAACCAGGCGCTCTTCGAAGAAGATCGCTTCGCAAACATCGGTCATGCCTTCTTCAACGAAAGGCAGAACGGCTTCGATGTCTTCAGCGTTCAGCTCGTACATGGTGTAGTCGGTGGTGTCCATGAACGTGTAGGTGTCGCCGCTGATGAAGGACAGGGTCGCTTCTTTGCGGTCGAGGATTACGTCGTCCAGTTTGTCGTCAGCGCTGTAAACGATCTCGGTCTTGTAACCGGTCAGCAGGTTTTTCAGCTTGGTCTTCATGATCGCGCTGTTACGACCGGACTTGGTGAATTCAGCTTTCTGAACCAGCCAAGGATCGTTTTCGAGACGGATCACGGTACCGGGTTTCAGTTCTTTACCAGTTTTCATTGCGAATATCCGAATTTGGATGGGATTTACATAAATCTAGGCCGCGTATCATATCCAATTTACATAAAACTGTACCAGCGCCGCGGCAAGATCAGCCTGCAAGGCCTGTTCCAGACACCACGCGTCGGCATGTTTTTGCAGTTCGGGCCAGTGTTTGCGGGTCGATTGCCAGTGATCGCCCATTGTCTCACCGGCGTTCCACGCCCGCCAGAGACCGCTGATCGCCTCGCTGGCGGCTGGCGAAAGGCCTTGCACGTAGCGTTCAAGGAAAGCTTCGAGCTTCTCCAGGTGGACATCTTCTTCCTGCTGATAGATGTGCCAGAGCAGTGGCCGCGCAGCCCATTGGGCACGGACAAAGGAATCTTCGCCGCGCACGGCGTTGAAATCGCAACTCCACAGCAGCAGGTCATACTGGTCCTGCCGGACGAACGGCAGGACTTGCACGGTCAAGGCGTCGCGCACCTGCACGGCGCCCGCCGACAACCCGTCCACACCCAGCCAGCGTTCGAGATCCGCGAGAATCCGCCCTTCGGGCACCAGCAGATGCGTGGGTGTCGAGTCATTGGCCATCGTCTCGAGCCAGCTCGCCAGGCCTTTATTTTCATAGGCAAACAGCGAGATCAGCAGCGCGCCTTCTGCACGATCGACCCCCAGGCCTTGCAGGAATTCCCGCTGTGCCTGGGGACTTTGCTGAAACTGCCGCCGCCGCTCCAGCAAGCCTTTTTCACGCAGCAAGCCACCGGTGCCCGACTGGAACCCGGGGAAGAAAAAGTACTTCTGCACATGCTTGTACTTCACCGACGGCAGGCCATGGCAGCCGACGACCCAGCTCTCGGCACTCAGGTAGTCGAGATTCATCCAGAGCGGCGGCTGTTCCCGCTCGGCCATGGCGTCCATGTAAGCACTCGGCAACTGACAGGCGAACGCGGCAATCACCACATCGGCGGCTTCGGTGGGTTGCCAGTCAGCCCCCCACCGGCACACCTCGACGCCCTGCTGCCACTGCTGCGAAGCGTTAATGTCGATGTCCGGACACAAGCGCTCGAAGGCCCGCAGATCGTCAATCCACAAACGAACCGTCACCGAATGTTCGGCCACCAGCTGTCGGGCCAGGCGCCAGGTCACACCGATGTCGCCAAAGTTGTCGACCACGGTGCAAAAGATATCCCAGCGGGCGTTCAGTTCAGGCATTCCAGGCTCCCGTTGGCAAAGGCGCCGATTGTCCGCATAAATTACCCCGTACAGAAGACCCGCCGGCGATTAATCTTCATGCGACAATCGCCCCTTGCCCGCGATCACCCGCCAGGAGGCCGCCATGCCCTACCGTCCCGACCCGCGCCGGCCATTGCCGGCCCCGCTCAATGCCGTGCAACTGAGCGCCAGCATCGCCTTCGGCCTGTGGCTGGGATTCATGGCGATCGCGTTGACCGCCTGGCTCGTCGCTCGCCTGTTGTTCAGCGAGCAACTGGCGCCCGTCGCGGCAGCGATCGAGCACCTGGCCACACCGCCGGTGGTGGCGCAACCGGTGCCGGATAGTCCACCTCAGAGTCCGCTGTTCGACCAATACGAAGAGAACCTGCGCCGAAACGAGCAGCAGCAACGGCTGGATCAGGCCCGCAGCAGCCAGCGCAACCTGGCCAATCCGAAATGCCAGTTCTGGCTGCAACAGGACCGCACCGCACCCAGCGAAAAAAGCCGGGCCAATGTCATGCAATTTTGCGACTGACCAAGAATCTTTCCATGCATAAGCCGACCGTCCACCAACTGATTCTCGACAAGCTGCGGATCGATCTCGACATTGCCGAGCGAGCCGCGCAAACCGCTTACGAAACCGCGACCCATGAAGAGAACATCGCCGAAAACAAGTACGACACCCTGGGCCTGGAGGCGTCTTACCTGGCGGCCGGACAGGCTAAACGGGTAGAAGAAATCAGGCAGTCACTGACGCTGTGTCAGAACCTGATGCTGCGCCCGTACGACAACCAGCGCGGCATCGAAGTCGGCGCCCTGCTCGGCCTGGAGGACGAGAAGGGTCGAGAGCAATGGCTGTTCCTGGCCCCCGACGCGGCCGGCTTGAAGATCGATCTGGTGGGCCAGCCGATCACCGTCATCACCCCGCGCTCGCCACTGGGCAAAAGCCTGCTGGGCAAGTTCGACGGGGACGAGGTGGAGATTCTGGTGGCGGGCACCCGGCAACAATTTACTGTCACCGAGGTGATCTGAAGGACATCAATGGACCGGCAGTTCGACCCCGTCGAACAGTTCTTCCAGTTCCTGCTTGTTGTGGCACTGGATGGCCTTGGCCATGACTTCGCGGGTCAGGTGCGGGGCGAACTTCTCGATGAAGTCGCACATGAAGCCACGCAGGAAGGTGCCGCGACGGAAACCGATCTTGGTGACGCTGGATTCGAACAGTTCGCTGGCATCGAGCACCACCAGGTCACTGTCGAGTTTGGCATCGACCGCCATTTTCGCCACGATGCCCACGCCCAGGCCCAGGCGCACGTAGGTCTTGATCACGTCGGCGTCGGCTGCGGTGAACACCACTTTCGGCGTCAGGCCGCGATGGCTGAAGGCTTCGTCGAGCTTGGATCGACCGGTGAACCCGAACACGTAAGTCACGATCGGGTATTCGGCCAACGCTTCGAGGGTCAGCTTCGACAGCTTGGTCAGCGGGTGACCGTGCGGCACGACCACGCAGCGGTTCCAGCGATAGCACGGCATCATCACCAGGTCGCCGAACAGCTCGAGCGCTTCGGTGGCGATGGCAAAATCCACGGTGCCGTCAGCGGCCATTTCGGCGATCTGCATCGGCGAACCCTGGTGCATGTGCAGGGCCACGTCCGGGTATTGCTTGATGAAATTGCTGATCACCGGCGGCAATGCATAACGTGCCTGGGTGTGGGTGGTGGCGATCGACAGGGTGCCCTTCTTCTCGTTGGAGAATTCCTGGGCGATCTGCTTGATGCTTTCTACCTTGCGCAGGATCTCGCCAGCGGTGGTGATGATGCGCTCGCCGGCCGGTGTGACGCGGGTCAGGTGCTTGCCGCTGCGGGCGAAAACCTCGACGCCCAACTCATCTTCCAATAGACGGATCTGCTTGCTGATGCCCGGCTGCGAGGTGTAGAGACTTTGGGCTGTAGCGGAAACGTTGAGGTCGTGGTGCGCCACTTCCCAGATGTAGCGCAGTTGTTGAAGCTTCATATCAATCCCTCAAAGCAGGTAGACGCCACGGGCATCAGCGACGGTATATAACTATATTAATGGTTTGAAGAATAAATCTAGAACTTTTTTGTCAAATGGCCATTATTCGCGTTCTAGCGATCCCCTTGGCGCCGACGCTCCACCCGGGGCACCAGATAGACCGGTACCCGAGACAATTGCAGGACCCGCGCCGCGGTCCTGCCCAGAGGCGTTTCCGCGCCAGCTCCATGGCTATGACTACCTACGATCAACAAATCCACGGAGAGTTTCTGCGCCTGGTCGAGAATCACCTGCGACGGATCGCCCTGCAGCACCCGCACCGCCTTGATCCGTTTCAGGTCCTGCTCGCCGTCTTCCCCCAGTTCTTCACGAAAGCTGTCGAGCACCCGCCGCTCGATATTGGCAATCACCGTATTCAAGCCCTGGCTGTGAAACTCGTTCAGCGCCTGTTCATCGAGGTAGCTCTGGAGCACCGACTCGGCGAACAACCCCATCGGCTCCACAGCGTGTACCACGTAGAGGTCGGCGTTGAATGTCTTCGCCAGCGCCAAGGCATGCTGCATCACCAAAGGCGCGTATAGGCCGAGGTCAGTGGCATATAGCATCGAATGAATCATATGACCTCCTCGAGTGCCAACATGGCGCAGATTGATTCAGCTTAGCAGTGCCTTGGCGAGTACGACGTGCCGTGCAACACCTTGAAGCACGGGCTTAAACCTTTTGTTCGTTGCTTATGCCGTGAGGCACATGACCGGTGGCGACCACCTCCCGGGCCAACTCGCAGTGACCGGCCTGATCGTCGAAAAACACGTCGGCGGCAAAGGCTTCGAGAAACGCCGACTTGGTCAGGCCGCCGAGGAACAACGACTCATCCAGACGGATATCCCATTCGCGCAAGGTGCGGATCACCCGTTCATGGGCCGGCGCCGAACGCGCCGTCACCAGGGCCGTACGAATCGGACAAGCGTCGTCGGGGAACTCGCGCTGCAACAGGTTGAGGGCGGCCAGGAAGCCTTTGAAGGGGCCACCGCGCAAAGGCTGGCGGGCCGCTTCACGCTCGCTGGCCTGAAAGGCTTCCAGGCCACCGGCCTGATAGACGCGCTCCGATTCGTCGGAAAACAGCACCGCGTCACCGTCGAAGGCAATCCGCAATTCATCGCTGGCCGCACGACTGGCGCCGCCCGACAAAATGGTCGCCGCGGCGAACCCGGCCTCCAGCGCACTGCGTACGTCTTCGGCATGGGTCGAGAGAAACAGGTCGCAGCCAAAGGCCTTGAGGTAAGGATAAGGACTGCGCCCGCCGACAAATGCCGCCCGGGAAATCGCCAAGCCATAGTGGTGGATCGAATTGAACACCCGCAGGCCGGTGTCGGCACTGTTGCGCGACACCAGGATCACCTCGACCCGGGCGCGGCCCAGGTGGGTATTGAGGTTGAGGAGTTTTTGCACCAACGGGAATGCATCGCCCGGCTCGAGGATTTCGTCTTCATGTTCGATCTGATACTGGCGATAGGCTTCAACGCCGCTCGACAGATAGATCTTGTGGCTTTCGCTCAGGTCGAACAGCGCCCGCGAGGAAATCGCCAGCACCAGTTTGTCATCGATAGTCTTGGCCATGCCCCTTCCCCTTTGGTTGATCGACTCAAGCGTTACGTCGATCGATAAAACTCAAACTGCGATACACGGCGAGCGGCCTGGCAACTGCCTCCATCATGGCAACTCCTCTGCAATTCGACTCAGCGCCTGATCCAGCGCTTCATTCAGCTCGGTAGCCGTCAGTCGCGATTCAAGGCCCCCGAAAAACTCGCCGTCGCGCACGACAAACAGCGCCGGCAAATGAAAAACCTGATAACGCTCGACCAGCCCGCCATTGTTCCCGGCATCGATCCAGCACAACCGATCGACATTCAGGTCGAATTGCGGAACCCGCTCACGGGCAAAACGGCAACCGGCGCAACCGACACTGGTGAAAATCAGCAGCGAGACACCGCTCATCGCCAGCAGCCGTTGGTCGGCGTCGAAATCCGTCAGTTCAGATTCGACCACTATACTGGTGGGAACGATGTCAGATGGCCGACACATGGAGTCCGTGCTCATGGGACGTTTTCTTCCTCATCCTGACGATGTACCCGTAGAGTTGACGTTGCTCACGCCCGAGTGCATTTCGCGGCAACAGCTGCACTCTATCAGCCTCGGGGGCATGGCTTGCAATTACCACCGTGCGTGGCGCCACGGGACGGCGCTGCAAGTGCGCATGCCGACCGTGAACCCGGACTTGCGCTACCTGGGTTATGTGGCCTGGTGCCTGCGACGAAAGCGTGGCTATCTGGTGGGCATTGCCTTCGTTGACGAGCAGACCCTGTTCACCGCGCGGATGGGCGAACAGGTGTGCCAGATCGAACGTTATTGCCGCATGCATGACACCCACAGCGACTTGCACGATAACCAGGCGCTGGCGCTGGAATGGGTCCAGGAGCACGCCGACGAGTTCTCCCATGACACGGTTCGCCGGGCTTTTTCGCAACCGGTGCTGGATTAGGCGGCCTTTTCGCTCGGTTTCCTGCCGCATTGTCGCCGCAAACCGGCGTCTGCCCATTGTCGAGCCACGGTGTAACGCGCTAAGGTTCCGCTCCCCGACGCGCTTAATTTGCTGTGCTCCGCCGCGCGGGTTCGCTGGCGGCCGGCACCTGTGACCTGACGAGTAAACGATGGCTGATTTACCGATCAACGACCTAAACGTCGCCTCCAACGAGACGCTGATCACTCCTGATCAGCTCAAGCGTGATATCCCTCTGAGCGACTCTGCCCTGCGCACCGTCACCAAGGGTCGCGAAGTCATTCGCAACATTCTTGATGGCACCGACCATCGCCTGTTTGTCGTCATCGGGCCCTGCTCGATCCACGACATCAAGGCGGCCCACGAATACGCCGAGCGCCTGAAGGCACTCGCGGCGGAAGTGTCCGATACCCTGTATCTGGTCATGCGCGTGTATTTCGAGAAGCCACGCACCACCGTCGGCTGGAAAGGCTTGATCAACGATCCGTACCTGGACGACTCCTTCAAGATCCAGGACGGCTTGCACATCGGCCGGCAGTTGCTGATGGACCTGGCCGAAATGGGCCTGCCGACCGCCACCGAAGCCCTCGACCCGATCTCCCCGCAGTACCTGCAGGACCTGATCAGCTGGTCCGCCATCGGCGCACGCACCACCGAGTCCCAGACTCACCGTGAAATGGCATCCGGCCTGTCTTCGGCGGTCGGTTTCAAGAACGGTACCGATGGCGGGCTGACGGTCGCGATCAACGCGCTGCAGTCGGTTTCCAGCCCGCACCGTTTCCTGGGCATCAACCAGGAAGGTGGCGTGTCGATCGTCACCACCAAGGGCAATGCCTACGGGCATGTGGTGCTGCGTGGCGGTAACGGCAAGCCGAACTACGATTCGGTCAGTGTCGCGCTGTGCGAGCAAGCGCTGAACAAGGCGAAGATCAAGCCCAACATCATGGTCGACTGCAGCCACGCCAACTCCAACAAGGACCCGGCCCTGCAACCGCTGGTGATGGAGAACGTCGCCAACCAGATCCTCGAAGGCAACCAGTCGATCATCGGGCTGATGGTCGAGAGTCATCTGAACTGGGGCTGCCAGGCGATCCCTAAAGACCTCGCCGACCTGCAATACGGCGTGTCGATCACCGATGCCTGCATTGACTGGACCGCCACCGAAACCACCTTGCGCAGCATGCATGCCAAGCTCAAGGATGTGCTGCCCAAACGCGATCGCACCTGATCGCTGCTTCAGAAAAAAGCGCCAGACAAAAACCGCCACAAAAAAACGCCGGGCTGAGCCCGGCGTTTTTTTATGCGTTGGTTTTACTGGCTCAGCTTGGCCGCATGCCGCTGATGACGTTCCATGTAGCGCTCCACGTACGAGCACGAGGGAATGACGGTGTAGCCCATCTCCTCGGCGTACTCCAGCGCCTTTTCGGTCAAGGCGGCCGCAATGCCTCGACCACGCAATGCATTGGGCACAAAGGTGCGATAGATATCCAGGGTCTGTTTCCCCAGATCCATATAGGTCAGGTAGGCACGATGACCGTCCACATTGGTCTCGAACTGATGACCAGCCTGGTCATGGTGGATGGACAACGCCTCGCTCATCACTACTCCTCGCGGGTCTTGGATTCTGACCCCTACCTTACCGATGTTTTTCCGGCGAAGGAACATCTACGCCACCCCGTGCCTGAATGGACACCGAGAAAAGCTGCACGATCTCGCGCAACCGGGCACGAACAAATAGTAGGCACCATTGGCAAAAATGCTCAAGGTACGCTCGTCATCGTGCAGGTTGGCAGGTGCCGCTCCGGGTCGCGCAGGGACGGCTCGACCGGGTCTTTCACCCGGTCGGAGCCCGAACATTGCCGGATATTGAGACTTAAGACGAACGCCCCTCGTTAAAGTCACCTCAACTAGGAGAAAGATATGAGAGGTGCCGCACACATGCTGAACAAAAGTGTAGACGAATCCATATAGACAGACTTTGGCCAAGACCGGTAAAACAGCTGCGGGCACGGGGTACTTTTTCCCCCGGGCTCGCTCAACTCGGGCTTCCACAGCTGGATATTTTTTAAACAGTGCAGTTAAAAGTTGCTCGAAAAAGAATCAACGCCTACAATTTTTTTTGCTTCTTGCTTCACGTCAGTTTACTTACTAGAAGTAATGGGTAGTATGTACGCCGGCCATTTCCTCACTCTGAGGAGACAGCTACTTACTAGAAAGTCCTTGAAGGGGAACACGATGAACAACGTTCTGAAATTCTCTGCTCTGGCGCTGGCCGCAGTTCTGGCTACCGGTTGCAGCAGTGTATCGAAAGAAACCGAAGCACGTCTGACTGCTACCGAAGACGCAGCTGCTCGCTCCCAGGCTCGTGCAGACGAAGCTTACCGTAAAGCTGATGAAGCTCTGGCTGCTGCTCAAAAAGCACAACAGACTGCTGACGAAGCTAACGAGCGTGCTCTGCGCATGCTGGAAAAAGCTAGCCGCAAGTAATAGTCCTTCGGGATTGTTATCAAGCCGACTCATTCATGGGTCGGCTTTTTTTTGCCCGCCGTTTCGTACAGGCAAAAAAAACCGCCGACGCGGTCAGCATCGGCGGGTTGTCTTCAAGCGTTACTGCAGTGGATCGATCGGCGAAGTCGTCACCATGGGCGCCGAGGCGTCCGGTACGCCGATTTCCACCGGCAGGCCATCTTCGGCAGCCACCACGTCGCGGACCACATCCCAGTTCATCCGCAGGTTGTTGGTGATGTCCTCACGCTTGAGCATCGCGTTGATCACGGCAGTGTGCTTGTCCACCACCGACGGGTTGCCCGCGTCGTCCAGCGGCGTGTGCGCTTCCAGATACACCTTGCCGCCACTGACGCCGAACTTGTAAGGATCGCTGAGGATGCGCACCGACGTGCCGACCGGCACCATGCCGGCCATTTCCAGCACGTTGTTGTTGAACATGCGGAAGCAACCATGGCTGGTCCGCATGCCGATGCCGAACTTCTTGTTCGAACCATGGATCAGGTAGCCCGGTGTACCCAGGGTGAACTTGAACGGCCCCAGCGGATTGTCCGGGCCTGCCGGCACCACGTTCGGCAAGGGATCGCCGTCGGCGGCATGCTCGGCCTTGATCGACGCTGGCGGTGTCCAGGTCGGGTTCGGCGTCTTGGCGATGATGCTGGTGTGGGCGATCGGTGACCCCCAGCCTTCACGGCCGATACCCAGCGGGAAGGTGTAGACCACATTCCGGTCTTTCGGGTAGTAATACAGGCGGTACTCGGCCAGGTTGATGACGATGCCTTCACGCGGGCCCGGGGGCAGGATGAAGCGCGTCGGCAGCACGATCTCGGTGCCGGCGCCCGGCAACCATGGATCGACCCCGGGGTTGGCCGCGACCATTTCCGAATAACCCAGATCGTAGGTGGTACCAAGGTCGGCGAAGGTGTCTTCGTACTTGGCCTTGATCACTTGCACCTGGCCGACGATGTCTTCACCGGGCGGTGGCAGGGGCAGCTCCAATGCGGCAACCGGACCCGCGACGCACAGGGCGGCAAGGGTCAGGCTGCGGGTGACGGCAGGAAAACGCGGCAACATCCGGAAAATCCTTCGCATGATCGACAAGGGTATAAAAACGGGATTGTACACTGGCGCCCGTTATTTCGGGGAGGCGCGACTGTTACAGGTGATGCAAGGCATGGGACGGGCTTGTTCGTGAAAGGTTCTGCCTCAAACATCCATGGTGCCTGGAATGCCGTCTTCGCGAGCAAGCCCGCTCCACACATTGGATCTCCTGCGCACACAAATCTTGTGTCCGATAAAGATCAACAGGTGGGAGCGAGACCGGCTTGCCGGCGAAAGCGATCTAGAGTTCGAAGCGCAGCTCAGGCCAGATCGGCGAGGTGCCGCGTTTCTGCGATTCCAGGATGGCCCGGCACAGCGAGCACAGGCGCTGGTCCTGGAACACGCGGCGGTCGACGCTCGACCAGCGGGGCTGCGCCGGCAGCAAGCTGCCGCACAGGGTGCGGTCCGCCGAGCCGCCCAATTCCAGTTGACGGGTCACCAGATGCACCCGCACTTCCTGGCAGGCAAACAGATCCAGCTGTTCGTCAGGCTCGATCAGTTGATAGGCAAAAAGTGACCAGGCGGGACGCGGCATCGGGGGCTCCAAATCGGGGGCGCCACCTTAGCCGAAACGCGACCGCTAGAAAAGCGTCAAAGCAGCGGTTTCAGTGCCGGCCAGACATTTTCCAGCAACTTGTCCTGTGCCCCCGCGGCCGGGTGCAAGCCGTCGGCCTGCATCAAGTCCGGATGACCGCCCACGCCGTCGAGAAAAAACGGTACCAGCGGGATTTTTTTCTCATCGGCCACTTTGGTGTAAACCTCGGCGAAGGCCTTGGTGTAACGCTCGCCATAGTTGGGTGGCAATTGCATGCCGAGCAACAGCACCTTGGCACCACTGGCGCGGGAGCTGTCGATCATCGCCGCAAGGTTTTGTTGCAATTGCGTTGGCAGCATTCCGCGCAGCCCGTCATTGCCACCCAACTCGAGGATCACCAGCTCCGGCTTATGCTCTGCAAGCAGCGCAGGCAGGCGCGCCTGGCCTCCGGCACTGGTGTCGCCGCTGATGGACGCGTTGATCACCTTATCGTCGAAACCTTCGCGCTTGAGCCGTTGCTCGAGCAGCGACACCCACCCCAAGCGGGTATCCAGGCCGAAACCGGCGCTGATACTATCGCCAACGATCAGGACTGTACCCGCCGCTGCGTTCTGGGCCATGCACATCAAGGCCAGGCCAGCACTCAAAAACCACACTCGCATCGGATTCTCCATGGGCGCAAGCATTCTCACCGCGAAGAACCTCAGCAAAGTGGTTTCCAGCGCGGAAGGTGAACTGACTATCCTGCACGAACTCAGCCTGGAACTGAACAAGGGCGACAGCCTGGCCATCGTCGGCGCCTCCGGTTCAGGCAAATCCACCCTCCTCGGCCTGCTGGCCGGCCTCGACCTGCCGAGCAGCGGCGAAGTCACCCTGGCCGGGCAGGGCCTGAGCCAACTCGATGAAGACCAGCGCGCCCGCATCCGTGCCGAACATGTCGGTTTTGTCTTTCAATCCTTCCAGTTGCTCGACAGTCTCAACGCCCTGGAAAACGTCATGCTGCCGCTGGAACTCGACGGTCGCAAAGACGCCCGAGAGCGCGCCACCGAACTGCTGCAACGGGTCGGCCTTGGCCAACGCCTGAGCCACTCGCCCCGCCAACTCTCCGGTGGTGAACAGCAGCGCGTGGCCATCGCCCGCGCCTTCGCCGCAGAACCGGATGTGTTGTTCGCCGACGAACCCACCGGCAATCTCGACAGCCACACCGGCGAACGCATCAGCGACCTGCTGTTCGAACTCAACCAGGAAAGGGGCACGACCCTGGTGCTGGTGACCCACGACGAACGCCTGGCACATCGCTGCCGGCGCCTGATCCGCCTTGAAGCCGGCCTGCTGGTCGCCCCTCTGGAGCCTTGATGGCACGCCTGCCGCTGCTGCGCCTGTTCAGCCTCGCCCTCCGCCAACTGCTGCGCGACGCCCGCGCCGGTGAACTGCGGGTATTGTTCTTCGCCCTGCTGGTGGCAGTGGCGTCGAGTACCGCCATCGGCTATTTCGGTGCCCGCCTGAATGGCGCCATGATGCTGCGCGCCACCGAATTCCTCGGCGCCGACCTGCTGCTCGAAGGCAGCTCGCCGGCGCGCCCCGAACAGATCCGGAGCGGCGTGGAGCTGGGCCTGGAACACGCGCAGGTGGTGGAGTTTTCCAGCGTCATCGCCACCGACAACGGCATCCAGCTCTCCAGCATCAAAGCCGCAGACGCCGTCTACCCGCTGCGCGGCGAATTGAAAAGCACCCCCGCGCCCTTTGCCGCGGAAGAAGCCGGTGGCGGCCCGAAACCCGGCGAAGCCTGGGTCGAAGGACGCCTGCTGACCGCGCTGGACCTGAAAATCGGTGACAGCATCGACGTCGGCATGAAAACCCTGAAACTGGCGCGCGTACTGACCTACGAACCCGACCGCGCCGGCAATTTCTACAGCCTCACGCCACGGGTGCTGATCAACCTCGACGACCTCGCGGCGACCGGCGTGGTGCAACCCGGCAGCCGGGTCAGCTACCGCGAACTCTGGCGCGGCAACGCCGAGGCGCTGGAAACCTATCGGCAACTGATCAAGCCCGGGCTGGCCGCCAACCAGCGCGTACAGGATGCCCGCGACGGCAACCGGCAGATCGGCGGCGCCCTGGGCAAGGCCGAACGCTACCTGAACATGGCCAGCCTGGTGGCTGTGCTGCTGGCCGGGGTGGCGGTGGCGTTGTCGGCGACGCGCTTCGCTACGCGGCGATTCGATGCCAGCGCCTTGTTGCGCTGCCTGGGGCTGTCCCGTCGGGAAACCATGGTGCTGTTCAGTTTGCAGCTGACGGTGCTCGGGCTGCTCGCCAGCCTCAGCGGCGCCGTTATCGGCTGGCTGGCACAGCTCGGGCTGTTCGCCTTGCTGCATGACCTGGTCCCGACCGATGTGCCGCCGGGCGGCCTGTTTCCGGGCATCGCCGGGATCGGCACCGGGCTGGTGGCGCTGGCCGGTTTTGCCTTGCCGCCGCTGGCGGCGCTGGGTCGGGTGCCACCCTTGCGGGTATTGCGGCGGGACATGCTGCCGATTCCCACCAGCACCTGGATGGTCTATGGCGCGGCCTTGGGCGCCTTGGCCTGATCATGTGGCGCCTGAGCCTGGACCTGCTGCTGACCTTTGCCCTGCTCGGCGGCGGCGTGATCGCCGCGCTGGTGCTGGGCGGTTTGCTGTTGCTGCTGCTCAAGAGCCTGCGCCGTATGCTCGCGCGTGCATCCTTGCCGTGGCGCCTCGGGTTGGGCCAGTTGCTGCGCCATCCGCTGGCCGCCGCGGGTCAAGCCCTGGCCTTCGGTCTGATTCTGCTGTCCATGGCATTGATCGCCCTGTTGCGTGGCGAGTTGCTGGACACCTGGCAGAACCAGCTGCCGAAAAACGCACCGAACTATTTCGCACTGAACATTCTGCCGGCTGACAAGCAAGCCTTCACCGATCGGTTGATCGAACTGTCGGCACAATCGGCGCCATTGTACCCGGTGGTGCCAGGGCGACTGATCAGCATCAATGGCGAGCCGGTGCAGGAAATCGTCAGCAAGGACTCAGCCGGTGACCGGGCGATCCAGCGCGACCTGAGCCTGACCTGGGCGGCGGACCTGCCGGCGGGCAACACGCTCACCGCCGGCAACTGGTGGCCCGAGCAGACGCCGGACGAGATTCCCGGCGTATCGGTGGAAGGCAAGGTCGCCGAGAGCCTGAAGCTCAAGCTCGGCGATCACATGGTGTTTACTGTCGGCGGGATGAATCGCGAAGCGAAAGTCACCAGCCTGCGAGACATCAACTGGGACAACTTCCAGCCGAACTTCTTCATGATCTTCCAGCCTGGCACGTTGAAGGACTTGCCTGCGACCTACCTGACCAGTTTCTACCTGGCGGCCGGTCATGATCAGCAGATCGTCGACCTGTCCCGGTCCTTCCCGGCGGTGACGATTCTGCAAGTCGAAGCCTTGCTCGCGCAGTTGCGCAGCATCCTCGCCCAAGTCACCCTGGCAGTGGAGTACGTGCTGTTGTTCGTGTTGGCGGCGGGCATGGCGGTGTTGTTCTCCGGCCTGCAAGCGACGCTGGACGAGCGCATTCGCCAAGGTGCCTTGTTGCGGGCGCTGGGGGCCGAGCGGCAGTTGCTGGTCAAGGCCCGACGCATCGAGTTCGGTCTGCTTGGCGCAGTCAGCGGCTTGTTGGCGGCGCTGGGCTCGGAACTGGTGAGCCTGGTGCTTTACCGCTACGCCTTCGACCTGCCCTGGCACCCGCATCCGTGGCTGCTGGTGCTGCCGCTGATCGGCGCCGTGCTGATCGGTGGCGCCGGTGTCTTCGGTACTCGTCGCGCCTTGAATGCCAGCCCCCTGACAGTCTTGCGCGAGGGTTGATAGACTCAAGCCTTCTCCACCACAAGAAGTTGCCATGAGCCGTTATCGCCCTCCCCGCACTGCCGGCACCGCGCTGATCACCCCCGAGGGTGAAGCGCGGATGCGGGCCGAGTTCCATGAGCTCTGGCATGTGCGCCGCCCGCAGGTCACGCAGTCGGTCAGCGAAGCCGCGGCCCAGGGCGATCGCTCGGAGAACGCCGAGTACACCTACGGCAAGAAAATGCTGCGCGAAATCGACAGCCGCGTGCGCTTTCTCACCAAACGGCTGGAAGCGCTCAAGGTGGTCAGCGAGAAGCCGAGCGACCCGAACAAGGTTTATTTTGGCGCCTGGGTCACCATTGAAGACGAGGCTGGCAAACAATCGCGCTATCGCATCGTCGGGCCGGATGAGCTTGATTTGAAGTTGGGGCTGATCAGCATCGACTCACCGCTGGCCCGCGCGCTGATCGGCAAGGCCCTGGACGCGGAAGTTCGGGTCCAGACGCCTACCGGCGAGCAGTGTGTGTATATCGTGGCGATCGACTATCCCTGAGTCGCAGTGCGCTGAACCTCAGCGGCGGGTAATCAGCCCTTGTCGGGCAACGCGGGTCAGTTGCCTGATCACTTCGGGGGCGTCTTCGATGCTGGGTGATTGAATCACCGCCAGATCAAAGCTGTCGCTGGCAAATCGGGCCAGGGACTCGCCGTCTTCGACAAACTGGATCAGGAAGGCTGCAGGCCCGCCGGTGCGACGTGGCCAGCCATCGAGATAGCGCAGGAGCGTCGGCTGATGTTTGCCGCCCAGCAGGATTTTTGGGTTGCGCTGGGTCAGATGGGCCGTGATCGGCGCGGGGCGTATAACGGGGCTTAATGCATTCATCGTGTGATGTCTCTGCCTCAAAAAGTCTGCATGGCAGGTGAGAGGCAACACCGAACCAGCGCTTTAGCGGTATTTCGAAGCCTGTTTCAAGCTTCTGTCGGCAACTGATCGAGTCACCTGGCGCCCCGCAAGTAGCTGTTTAAATCGGCGCATGAGCAGCATCCTAGAGAAGCTGACCGGAGGGTGTCAAGAATGACGCGCAACAAAAAACGGCTGCGCAATGGGGAAAGTTGTTGGCTTGTCGGATCGCCGCACCGCAGCGAAGACGGCGGATCAGTCGACATCGATGCCGAATGTCAGTCCGCCTTCGCGAGCAAGCTATCTCCCACAGTTGGATCGGGTACATCCGCAGAAACAGGTCGGCTATTAGGCCGCCTTCGCTGGCAAGCCAGCTCCCACAAGGTCCAGGTACATCCGCAGAATGAGGTTGGCTATTAGGCCGCCTTCGCTGCTGTGCGGCGGGGGTAGCCATTTCATTATTTGTATTGGCGTACACCTGCGCCCTTCACCACTCATCAGGCCGAGCGTTAGCTCGCCTGCAGCGCTTGATCTTGATCCACCCGCCCCGTCGGGAGGCTGAGTGGAGGTGTTCATCCGGGGAGTGGCGCGCAGCGCCGTTCGACGCAGTCGAACACGCTGCATGTAGGTCGTCGCGAAGAAGACCGGAGGGCAGTGTCCCCGGATGGATACCGGAGTGAGGGGCCGTCAGCGGCCAATACCGCAGCAACGGATATGTACTCACTCAACGAGACACAGGTCGGCCCGAAGGCCGCCTTCCATCACCCCGCGATGGCCCGATCAACCGACAGCTTGCCCGCACCCTCAATCAACACCGCAATGCTGCCGCCCAACAAGGCCAAAGCGAACTCATACCCGTTATTGGCCATGAACAGCCCATTACCAATATGCACCGTGAAAATCGCCACCAGCGAGAGAAAGGTCAGACCCAAGGCTGCCGGGCGCGCCAGCAGGCCGATGATCAATGCCAGGCCGCCAAAGAACTCGGTACCGCCCGCCAGCGTCGCCATCACATAGCCTGGCGTCAGACCGATGCTCTCCATGTACTGCGCCGTGCCTGCCAATCCATAACCACCAAACGCACCGAACAGTTTCTGCGAACCGTGGGCAGCGAAGATGATGCCGACGAAAATCCGCAGGACAGTCAGGCCATAGCCGGCGCGGGTAAACAGTACCTTGTTGATCAGTGTGCTCATGCTGTGTCATCCATTCTGGAGTTGAGGTTTCGGTTGGCCGCTATATTAATCAGTAAATATCATGTTAAAAGCGCAATATATCCGCCATAACAATCAGTTTATTCGATCATTTACGCGAGACAACCTTCTGCCCCCCGGGCTCCAACGACTCCCGCTCCCGATCGAACGCCAGGTAATACTTGTTCACGCTATTAACATAGCTGACGGCGCCCATTCCCACCTGCTCCATGGCGATGCGTTCCACCTGGAAGAACCACTGATTGGGATTCAAGCCCCGGCGACGCGCCTCGGCACGCATGCCTTGCACCCGCTCCGGCCCCATGTTGTAGGCCGCCAGCACAAACGCCATGCGCTCGCGTTCGTTGAGTTTGGGGCTGGAAAAGAATTTGCGACGGATCATTGCCAGGTACTTGGCCCCCGCCTGCACATTGGCATCGAGGTTCTGGATATTGTTGACCCCCACCCGCTGGGCCGCGGAGGGGGTGATCTGCATCAGGCCGGTGGGGCCGCTGCCGCTGCGGGCATTGGGTTGCAGGGACGACTCCTTGAACGCCAGTGCCGCCAGGTTCAGCCAGTCCATGCCTTGGGCATCAGCGTGTTTCTGCAGCACCGGTCGCAGTTTTTCCAGGCGCTGTCGATCAGCCTTGGCCAAGGGATAGTGCACGCGATACAAGCGTCGATAGGTCCGCAGGAACGCGACGTCCTGATCCGATGGTTTTTTGTACCCGGTCAGGAAGCGATCGATGCTCGCGCGCAACATCGAAGCATCGCGGCGCACGAACCAGTACTCCTCGCCCGGCTCGCTGATGAGCACCTGCCGATCAAAACGCAACTTGGGCAGGATCTTGCCCCAGCGCTCGGCAATCGGTTGTTCGACGATGGTCAGGTGGAAAATCCCGCCCTGGACCATCTCCAGCACATCCTCGACCGCCAGGCTGGGGTCGACCCACTCGATCTTCACCGGCGCCAGCTTGCGCAGCGCCAGCTTCTGATTGATCTGACTGACCGCATCGCCAGCGGCACTGCCGGTGGGGAGCGCCAGGGTTTTGCCCGAGAGTTGTTCAAGACGGGTATAGCGTCGCTCGCCCTTGATACCGACCAGCAGCAAGGGTACGTTGCTCGACACCGGAGCACTGGTGCTGACCGCAAAGCCGGGCCGCAGATCGAGCAGTTCCCCGGGCGCCACCAGATCCCCCTCGCCGCGCTGCAGCGCACCGAGCAATTGATCCTTGGCCTTGGGAATGATCTTGAGGGTGATTTCCTGACCGTCTCGGGCGTGACCGTTGAGGTATTGCTCGAAGGCGCGCAGGCGATGGTATTCGACGCCAATGGACTGGCCCTGGACCTCGCCCGAGCTGTTGCGGCTCTGATTGACCAGCACCCTCAGCACCCGGCTGCTGCGGATGTCCGCCAGATCGCGGACCTTGGCTGCCGGCACGGCTTGCAGCGGCCCGGCCAGGCGCGCAACCGCGGGCATCGGCAGCAGCAACGAACAACACAGCAGTAGCAACACCGAGGGACGAATCATCCGCTCTCCGCAAAGAATACCGGGTCGATCGTTTTCATGAGATCGAACGACAGAAACAGAGCGCTCTGAGCGCTGACAAGGTGCCGAAAACTGGCACAGTGATGGCATATCGACCAACCGGACCTGTCTCTCGGCCTCAAGAGACAGCAATAACCCGTTGTAGTTCTTGGTTTTTCTTATAAATCTGCAGCTCTGATATGCTTTCCGGCCTTTGGTCCGAGGTAGCACCATGCAACTCATCGATATCGGCGTCAACCTGACCAACCCCAGTTTTGCCGACAAGCACCAGGCGGTACTCGACCGTGCCTACGCGGCCGGCGTCTGCCAGTTGGTGCTCACCGGGACCAGTGTCGAGGGCAGCGAACAGGCGTTGGAGCTGTGTCGCCAGCTGGATGACACGGCACAACGCCTGTTCGCCACCGCCGGTATTCATCCGCACTCGGCCAGTGACTGGAATGCCGACAGCGACCGGCAACTGCGTAGCTTGCTCAAGGAGCCGAATGTGGTGGCCGTGGGTGAATGCGGACTGGATTTCAATCGCGATTTCTCGCCGCGTCCGCAGCAGGAAAAAGTTCTCGAAGAGCACTTGGCGATGGCGGTCGAGCTACAGATGCCGGTATTCCTCCATGAGCGCGATGCCAGTCAGCGTTTGCTGGAGATCCTGCGTGATTACCGGGATCAGTTGCCCGCCGCGGTGGTGCATTGCTTCACCGGCGAAAAAAAAGGCCCTGTTCAGCTACCTGGATCTGGATTTGCACATCGGCATTACCGGCTGGATTTGCGACGAGCGCCGCGGCACGCACCTGCATCCGTTGGTGAAGGAAATCAAGCGCGGGCGGTTGATGCTGGAGAGCGATGCGCCGTACCTGTTACCGCGCAGTTTGCGGCCCAAGCCGAAAAACGGGCGCAACGAGCCTGCGTATCTCACCGAAGTGTTGCGCGAAGTGGCGCTGCATCGTGGGGAAAGCGAGGAAGAGCTGGCGGCTCACAGCACTGCGTGTGCGCGGGCGTTCTATGGGCTGCCGATGGTCGACTGACAAACCATCGACCTTTGACTCAAAACCGACCTTTGTAGGAGCGAGCTTGCTCGCGATGGATTCAAAAGCGCCGCGTTTAACCTGTAAACACGCGTTAACGTTTACGACCATCGCGAGCAAGCTTGCTCCTACATAAGCACCGCGTTTATCCAGCAAATACGCGTTATCGTTTACGACCATCGCGAGCAAGCTTGCTCCTACATAAGCACCGCGTTTATCCAGCAAATACGCGTTATCGTTTACGTCCATCGCGAGCAAGCTTGCTCCTACCGGATGTACTTGCCGATCTCGAACTTGCCGATCGCCGCGCGGTGCACTTCGTCCGGGCCGTCGGCCAGGCGCAGGGTGCGCTGCATCGCATACATGTAGGCCAGCGGGAAATCGTTGGACACCCCTGCCCCGCCATGGATCTGGATCGCCCGGTCGATCACCCGCAAGGCGACGTTCGGCGCCACCACCTTGATTTGCGCGATTTCGCTCTTCGCAATTTTATTGCCGACCGTGTCCATCATGTACGCGGCCTTCAATGTCAGCAGGCGCGCCATGTCGATCTCCATCCGCGAATCGGCGATCTTGTCGATGTTACCGCCCAGACGTGCCAGGGGCTTGCCAAACGCTGTACGGTTCACCGCGCGCTTGCACATCAGTTCCAGCGCGCGCTCAGCCATGCCGATCGAACGCATGCAGTGGTGAATCCGGCCAGGGCCGAGGCGACCCTGGGCGATTTCAAAGCCGCGGCCTTCACCCAGCAGGACGTTTTCGTACGGCACCCGGACATTGTCGAACAGCACTTCGGCGTGACCGTGAGGGGCATCGTCGTAACCGAACACCGGCAACGGGCGCACGATTTTTACCCCCGGGGTATCCACCGGCACCAGAATCATCGAGTGCTGGGCATGACGCGGTGCGTCCGGATTGCTCAGGCCCATGAAGATCAGGATCTTGCAGCGCGGATCACAGGCGCCCGAGGTCCACCATTTTTTGCCGTTGATCACCCACTCGTCGCCATCGCGCACGGCGCGTGCGGCCATGTTGGTGGCATCGGAGGACGCCACGTCCGGCTCGGTCATGGCAAACGCCGAGCGAATATCGCCGCGCAGCAAGGGTTCGAGCCAGCGTTGCTTCTGTTCTTCGTTGGCGTAACGCACCAGCACTTCCATGTTGCCGGTGTCCGGCGCGGAGCAGTTGAACGGTTCCGGCCCCAGCAGCGAACGGCCCATGATTTCCGCCAGCGGCGCGTATTCCAGGTTGCTCAGGCCGGCACCGAGTTCAGACTCGGGAAGAAACAAATTCCACAGCCCTTCAGCCTTGGCCTTGAGTTTGAGCTCCTCCATGATTGCCGTCGGCTGCCAGCGATCGCCCTCGGCGACCTGGCGCTCGAACACGGCTTCGGCCGGATAAACGTAGGAGTCCATGAACGCGGTCACGCGCTCACGCAGTTCTTGCACCTTGGGCGAATAAGCGAAATCCATGGGCAGCTCTACCTTTCGACAGGGGGTTTTGATGAGTTGTTCAGGTCATGCAATCGATGCTAGAACAGCTACGAAAATTTACCTAGCCTATTCTCGGCGTGTATTAACATTCATCACCGATATATGATCGACTGATCGTCAAGGCCACCCAGCCCCCATAAACGTCCGTATGACACGCGCCAATAACACCGCCCCTATAACAAGAGTGCACGCAATGAATCTGAGCAAGGTCGACCTCAATCTTTTCATCGTCTTCGATGCGATCTACACCGAAGCCAACCTGACCCGGGCCGGGCAGATCGTCGGAATCACTCAACCGGCGGTGTCCAACGCCCTGGCTCGCCTGCGTGAGACCTTCAACGATCCGCTGTTCGTGCGCACCGCCCAGGGCATGGTCCCGACACCGATGGCCCAGAACATCATCGGCCCGGTACGCAACGCCCTCTCCCTGCTACGGGTCTCGGTCCAGGAAAGCCGCATCTTCAATCCATTGCAGGCGGTCAAGACCTACCGCATCAGCATGACCGACCTCACCGAAGCGGTGATTCTGCCGCCCCTGTTCCAGCGCCTGCGCCGCCTGGCCCCCTCGGTGATCATCGAGAGCTTTTTGTCCAAGCGCCGCGAAACCACCAAGGATCTGGCGGCCGGGCGCCTCGACTTCGCCGTCGATGCGCCGCTCAACACCGACCCCCAGGTGCGCCACGTCAAGCTGATGGAAGATCGCTACGTGTGCGCCATGCGCAAGGGGCATCCGCTGGCAGGCAAGGAAAAATTCAGCCTCGACGACTACCTCTCCCTGACCCACATCCATATCTCCAGCCGTCGCAGCGGTCTGGGCCATGTCGATCTGGCGCTGGGCAAGATGGGCATCCAGCGCAAGATCGCCCTGCGCTCCCAGCATTACCTGATGGCCTCGCAAGTGTTGCAGCAGACTGACATGGTCATGACCGTGCCGGAGCGCTTCGCCCGCCGCCATGACTTGTACTCGGTGAACTTGCCGGTCAACGACGTACCGCCGGTGGAAACCCACCTCTACTGGCACGAAAGCACCGACCAGGACCCGGCCAACCGCTGGATGCGCGAGCAGATGATCGAGCTGTGCCAGCAGGTGACGGCCCATGAAAAGAAGCCCCTGTAGGAGCGAGCTTGCTCGCGATGGTCCCAAGGGCGACGCATTTATTCAGCGAGCACGCGTTATCGTTGACGTCCATCGCGAGCAAGCTCGCTCCTACAGGGACAGGGCATGGCGAGGGCGGCGATGGGGCGGCAGCGAAAGCTCACAGAACAAACGCGGCAACCTTGTTCGCCGCTGTCGCCAGATGCTGTTCATGGGTAAACCCCGAAGCCTTCAACGGCTTCAGGTCATGATCCCCCGCCACCAGCCAGAACACCTCGATACCCGGCGCCAATGTGTAAGCCTCGACCGCCTCGCGATTACCCAGCGCATCCCGCTCACCCTGCACGATCAACGTGGGCGTCTGCAATCCGGCCAGATGCTCGACCCGCGGCTTCTGCGGCTTGCCGACCGCATAAAACGGATACCCCAGGCACACCAGCGCATCCACCCCCAGTTCATCCGCCAATAGGCTGGCCATGCGCCCGCCCATGGACTTGCCGCCAATAGCCAGGCGCCCAGCGACATGACGTCGCACCACGGCATGGACCTCACGCCAGCATTCCAGCAATTTGGGGGCCGGGTTTGGTGGACGTTTGCCGCCATCAAGGCGCCGCTGCGCCATGTATGGAAACTCGAACCGCAACACGTTGACGCCTTGAGCCGCAAGGCGTGCAGCCATGTCGTCCATCCAGGCACTGTCCATCGGCGCACCGGCGCCGTGGGCGAGAATCAGCGTCACAGGCGCGGCCGATCCCTTTGCGGCAGCCTCATTCCACAACCATCCGTGTTCGCGCACACACTGCGCCCATTGATCCCCGTCAATACTGGCCTTGTGCTCTTTGCCCATGCTTGCCTCGCTTTTAGTCTGCCTATAACTCCAGGCGAAGTGAGCGTTGCCTTGCGCATCCGCCTTCACTTCAGCTGAACCGTGGATGGGGAACCATGAACACTTCTATCAGTACCGCCTACAACTACAAGGTGGTCCGCCAATTCGCCATTATGACGGTGGTGTGGGGCATCGTCGGCATGGGACTCGGGGTTTTTCTCGCAGCCCAATTGGTCTGGCCTGAACTCAACTTCGACTTGCCGTGGACCAGTTTCGGCCGCCTGCGCCCGTTGCACACCAACGCCGTGATCTTCGCCTTCGGCGGCTGCGCCCTGTTCGCCAGTTCGTTCTATTCGGTGCAACGCACCTGTCAGACGCGATTGTTTGCGCCGAAAATCGCCGCGTTCTGCTTCTGGGGCTGGCAAGTGGTGATCCTGCTGGCGGCGATCAGCCTGCCGCTGGGTTACACCAGCTCCAAGGAATACGCCGAGCTGGAATGGCCGATCGACATCCTGATCACCATCGTCTGGGTCGCCTACGCCGTGGTGTTCTTCGGCACGATCATGCAGCGCAAGACCAAACACATCTACGTCGGTAACTGGTTCTTCGGCGCATTCATCATCACCGTGGCGATTCTGCACATCGTCAACAACGTTGAACTGCCGGTGAGTTTCACCAAGTCCTACTCGGTATACGCCGGTGCCACCGACGCCATGGTGCAGTGGTGGTACGGGCACAACGCCGTAGGCTTTTTCCTCACCGCCGGCTTCCTCGGCATGATGTATTACTTCGTGCCGAAGCAGGCCGAACGCCCGGTGTATTCCTATCGCCTGTCGATCGTGCACTTCTGGGCGCTGATCACCCTGTACATCTGGGCCGGCCCGCACCACTTGCATTACACCGCGCTGCCGGACTGGGCCCAGTCGCTGGGCATGGTGATGTCGCTGATCCTGCTGGCACCGAGCTGGGGCGGGATGATCAACGGCATGATGACGCTCTCCGGCGCCTGGCATAAGTTGCGCAGCGACCCGATCCTGCGCTTCCTCGTGGTGTCGCTGGCGTTCTACGGCATGTCGACCTTCGAAGGGCCGATGATGGCCATCAAGACGGTGAACGCCCTCTCCCACTACACCGACTGGACCATCGGCCACGTGCACGCCGGCGCCCTCGGCTGGGTAGCGATGATCTCGATCGGCGCGCTGTACCACATGATCCCGAAAATCTTCGGCCGCACGCAGATGCACAGCATCGGCCTGATCAACGCGCACTTCTGGCTTGCCACCATCGGCACCGTGCTCTACATCGCGTCGATGTGGGTCAACGGCATCGCCCAGGGCCTGATGTGGCGCGCGGTCAATGCAGACGGCACGCTGACCTACTCCTTCGTCGAAACCCTGGTGGCCAGCCATCCCGGCTTCGTCGTGCGCCTGGTCGGCGGTGCGATTTTCTTCAGCGGCATGCTGCTGATGGCCTACAACACCTGGCGCACCGTGCGGGCCTCGCAGCCTGCCGAAGCCGCCGCTGCCGCGCAGATCGCCTGAGGAGGCCGCCATGAAACACGAAACAATCGAGAAAAACGTCGGCCTGCTGATGCTGTTGATGGTACTGGCCGTGAGCATTGGCGGCCTGACCCAGATCGTCCCGCTGTTCTTCCAGGACGTGACCAACAAACCGGTCGAAGGCATGAAGCCCTACACCGCACTGCAACTGGAAGGTCGCGACATCTACATCCGCGAAGGCTGCGTCGGTTGCCATTCGCAGATGATCCGGCCGTTCCGCGCCGAGACCGAACGCTACGGCCACTACTCGGTGGCCGGTGAAAGCGTCTGGGACCACCCGTTCCTCTGGGGCTCGAAACGTACAGGTCCGGACCTCGCCCGGGTTGGCGGTCGCTACTCCGAAGACTGGCACCGCGCGCATTTGTACAACCCGCGCAACGTGGTGCCGGAATCGAAAATGCCTGGCTACCCATGGCTGGTGGCCAATCAGCTCGACAGCAGCCACACCGAAAGCAAGATCAAGGCGATGCGCACCCTCGGCGTGCCGTACACCGACGACGACATCGCCGGCAGCGTGGCTTCGCTCAAGGGCAAGAGCGAAATGGACGCGCTGGTCGCTTACCTGCAAGTGCTCGGCACATCCATCAAGAGCAAGAGGTGAGCCATGTCCATGCCCTTTGAAATCGTAAGCGTAATGAGCAATGGAATGATCCGCGGCCTGGGCACGGTCGTGGTGTTCGTGGCCTTCGTCGGCCTGACGCTGTGGGTGTTCAACCGCAAGCGCAATCCGGAGTTCGCCGAAGCGCGTTTGCTGCCGTTCGCCGACGAGCCGCCATCCGATAGCACTCAAGAATCAGCGACAACAAGGAGTACCCGGCCATGACCACCTTCTGGAGTACGTGGATCTGCGTACTGACCATCGGCAGCCTGATCGGCCTGACCTGGCTGCTGATCGGCACCCGCAAGGGCGAAACCAAGGGCAGCGTCGACCAGACCATGGGCCACAGCTTCGACGGCATCGAGGAGTACGACAACCCGCTGCCGCAGTGGTGGTTCATGCTGTTCGCCGGCACGCTGGTGTTTGCCGTGGGCTATCTGGTGCTGTACCCGGGCCTGGGCAACTGGAAAGGCATCCTGCCGGGTTACGAGGACGGTTGGACCGGCGTCCACGAGTGGGAAAAGGAGATGAACAAGGCCGATGCCAAGTTCGGGCCGATCTTCGCCAAATTCGCGGCGATGCCCGTGGAAGAAGTGGCCACAGACCCGCTAGCGTTGAAAATGGGCGGTCGCCTGTTTGCCTCCAATTGCGCGGTCTGCCACGGCTCGGATGCCAAGGGCGCTTTCGGCTTCCCGAACCTGGCGGACACCCGCTGGCGCTGGGGCGGCAACGCCGACACCATCAAGACCACAATCATGGGTGGTCGCGTGGCCGCAATGCCGGCCTGGGGTGAAATCCTTGGTGATGCCGGCGTGAAGAACGTCGCGGCTTATGTGCGACATGACTTGGCCGGCCTGCCGTTGCCTGCCGACACAGGTGCCGACCTGCACGCCGGACAGCAAGCGTTCAGCACCATGTGCGTAGCCTGTCATGGGGCAAACGGCCAGGGCACTGAAGCCATGGGCGCGCCGAATCTGACGCAACCGGCCGGCTTTATTTACGGTACAAGCCTGGCGCAGCTGCAACAGACCATTCGCCATGGCCGCCAGGGCCATATGCCGGCGCAGAACGAACTGCTCGGCAACGACAAGGTGCAACTGCTGGCCGCTTATGTTTACAGCTTGTCTCATGGATTGACCACCGAGCGTTTGCAGGCTGAAGGCAAACACGAATAAATCTCGACCGCTCTGCTGCCGCATTCTCCCGGATGCGGCAGTTCCCTGCCCCTTTGCGACCAAGTGTCGCACCCCTCCGTTGGTCCTCCTTTCGGTTCCCCGGATTCGGGTCTAAGCTTCCCCGATGCGGACTGGCATGAGCCGGTTCCAGGTCGACCCAACCCGATGTGTTCGACGAATCTGCTCGATGACAAGCCGCAAAGGCTGGTAGATACCGGCTGTCGTGCCAATTGCCATCTGTTACCCGATCGTTGTGTTTGAACACACCCCGTTACATCCGACCTGACCCCCTCACCATTTTCGTCTGCTGCGACATTTTGCCCTTGGGCAATTTTGACCTTACGCGGCGCATGGAAAGGCCGCAGAATCAGCTTTTGAAAGCATTGACCCAGGTCATGGCGCGTTGCAATGACCCCCCGCTTTCTCCATACTTGCGGCCGATTTTTACTCCTAATAAAACACCCAAACCGTGGAACCTTAGAATGAGCACAGCAATCAGTCCGACTGCTTATAACTATAAGGTAGTCCGCCAGTTCGCCATCATGACGGTGGTCTGGGGGATCCTTGGCATGGGGCTTGGTGTCTTCATCGCCTCACAGCTTGTATGGCCGGAATTGAACTTCGGTCTGCCGTGGACGACTTTTGGACGCTTACGCCCGTTGCACACCAACCTGGTGATTTTCGCCTTCGGTGGTTGTGCACTGTTTGCCACTTCTTATTACGTCGTGCAGCGAACCTGCCAAACGCGACTGATTTCCGACAGCCTCGCCGCCTTCACCTTCTGGGGTTGGCAAGCGGTGATCGTCGGCGCGATCGTTACCTTGCCGCTGGGTTACACCACCACCAAGGAATACGCGGAACTGGAATGGCCCCTGGCTATTCTGCTGGCCATCGTCTGGGTTACTTACGGTCTGGTGTTCTTCGGCACCATCACCAAGCGCAACACCAAGCATATCTACGTGGGCAACTGGTTCTACGGTGCCTTCATCGTTGTGACGGCGATGCTGCACATCGTCAACCACGCGTCCCTGCCGGTCAGCTTCTTCAAGTCCTACTCGGCTTACGCCGGTGCGACTGACGCGATGATCCAGTGGTGGTATGGCCACAACGCGGTCGGGTTCTTCCTGACCACCGGCTTCCTGGGGATGATGTACTACTTCGTACCGAAGCAGGCCGAGCGTCCGATCTATTCCTATCGCCTGTCGATCGTGCACTTCTGGGCGCTGATCACCCTGTACATCTGGGCCGGTCCGCACCACCTGCACTACACCGCGCTGCCGGACTGGGCTCAGTCCCTGGGCATGGCGATGTCGATCATCCTGCTGGCACCAAGCTGGGGCGGCATGATCAACGGCATGATGACCCTGTCGGGCGCCTGGCATAAGCTGCGCACCGACCCGATCCTGCGCTTTCTGGTGGTGTCGCTGGCGTTCTACGGCATGTCGACCTTCGAAGGCCCGATGATGGCCATCAAGACCGTCAACTCGCTGTCGCACTACACCGACTGGACCATCGGCCACGTACACGCCGGTGCTCTTGGTTGGGTAGCGATGATCTCGATCGGTGCCATCTACCACATGATTCCGAAACTGTTCGGTCGCCCGCAGATGCACAGCATCGGCCTGATCAACACGCACTTCTGGCTCGCGACCATCGGTACCGTGCTGTACATCGCTTCGATGTGGGTCAACGGCATCACCCAGGGCCTGATGTGGCGTGCAATCAACGACGACGGCACCCTCACCTACTCGTTCGTCGAAGCGCTGCAAGCCAGCCACCCCGGTTTCATCGTTCGCGCCCTGGGCGGTGCGTTCTTTGCCAGCGGCATGCTGTTCATGGCCTACAACGTATGGCGTACCGTACGTGCCTCGAACCCGGTTGAAGCCAAAGCTGCTGAACAGATTGCTGTAGTTGGAGCTCACTGATGAAGCATGAAGCAGTCGAGAAGAACATTGGCCTGCTGGCCTTCTTCATGGTTATCGCCGTCAGCATCGGCGGCCTGACCCAGATCGTTCCGCTGTTTTTCCAGGACGTCACCAACAAGCCGGTCGAAGGCATGAAGCCTCGTACCGCGCTTGAACTGGAAGGCCGCGACATCTACATCGCCAACGGTTGTGTCGGCTGCCACTCGCAGATGATCCGCCCGTTCCGTGCTGAAACCGAACGTTACGGCCACTACTCGGTCGCCGGTGAAAGCGTCTGGGACCACCCGTTCCTGTGGGGTTCCAAGCGTACCGGTCCGGACCTGGCCCGTGTCGGCGGTCGTTACTCCGATGACTGGCAGCGTGCGCATTTGTACAACCCGCGCAACGTGGTGCCTGAATCGAAAATGCCGGCCTACCCGTTCCTCGTGGAAAACAAGCTCGACGGCAAAGACACCGCCAAGAAAATGGAAGTGTTGCGCACGCTCGGCGTCCCTTACACCGACGAAGACATCGCCGGCGCCAAGGATGCTGTGAAGGGCAAAACCGAAATGGACGCGCTGGTGGCCTATCTGCAAGGCCTGGGCACCATCATCAAAAGCAAACGGTGATTTAGATGGATATCGGGATGATTCGTGGCCTGGGCACCGTTGTTGTGATGGTGGCCTTCATCGGTCTGGCGTTGTGGGTGTTCAGTCCCAAGCGCAAGTCGGAGTTTGAAGACGCGACCTTGCTGCCTTTCGCGGATGATCCCGAAGCCATCAAGCACGTCGAGCAAGCTTCTAGGAGTAACAAAGAATGACTACGTTCTGGAGTCTGTATGTCACAGTCCTCAGTCTCGGCACCATCTTCGCCCTGACCTGGCTGCTGCTGTCTACCCGCAAGGGCCAGCGCAGCGAAGCCACCGAGGAAACGGTTGGCCACTCCTTCGACGGGATCGAGGAGTACGACAACCCGCTGCCAAAATGGTGGTTCATGCTGTTCGTGGGCACCATCATCTTCGCCCTGGGCTATCTGGTGCTGTACCCGGGCCTGGGCAACTGGAAAGGCCTGCTGCCGGGTTACAACTACCTCGATAACGACAAGCAGACCGCGTTCGCCAACGGCCAGACCGGCTGGACCGGCGTTCACGAGTGGGAAAAGGAAATGGCCAAGTCGGACGCCAGGTTCGGCCCGATCTTCGCCAAGTTCTCGTCCATGCCCATCGAAGAAGTGGCCAAGGATCCGCAAGCCCTGAAGATGGGTGGCCGCCTGTTCGCCTCCAACTGCTCGGTCTGCCACGGTTCCGACGCCAAAGGCGCCTATGGCTTCCCTAACCTGACCGACGCCGACTGGCGCTGGGGCGGCGAAGCGGAAACCATCAAGACCACCATCATGGGCGGTCGTCACGCGGTGATGCCGGCCTGGTCCGAAGTGATCGGCGAGCAAGGCGTGGCTGACGTTGCCGCATTCGTGCTGACCAACCTCGATGGCCGCAAGCTGCCGGAAGGCGCCAAGGCCGACCCGGTTGCCGGGCAGAAACTGTTCGCGGCCAACTGCGTGGCCTGCCACGGTCCGGCAGGCAAAGGAACGCCAGCCATGGGCGCCCCTGACCTGACCCACCCGGGTGCGTTCATCTACGGCTCGAGCTTCGCTCAGCTGCAGCAGACCATCCGTTACGGCCGTCAGGGCCAGATGCCTGCGCAGGAACAGCTGCAAGGCAACGACAAGGTCCACTTGCTGGCCGCTTACGTCTACAGCCTGTCTCACGGTGAGAAGGCTCCGGCGGAAGACGCCCAGTAAGGCTTGATGCAATAAAAAACGCCCCGCCAGTGAGAATTGGCGGGGCCGTTTTTTTTTTGCGGCCCCGCGGGGCGCTTAAGCTTAAAAGCGAGGTCATCGGCGAGCAGCTGGGTTCGGCTATAGTCAATTGACCTGCATCATGTTTTGTTACATCTGCTACACCATTCATGATTTTTCCCCAACGCGACCAAAGGTCGCACCCTTGAGGCAGAGCGACAGGCGTATCATTGCGCCACTGCTACACCCTTTTTGACCGCGGTCGGCATGTACTGACCGGGGCATTTTTCCACTGCCGTGGGATGCAATGATGAGCAACCAGATTCCGGTACACGACGTTACCCCGCCTGCCAAAAACACCAACAACAGCGTCGACCTCTACGCCTCACGGGAAAAGATCTACACCCGCGCCTTCACCGGCCTGTTCCGCAACCTGCGGATGATGGGGGGTGCCGGGCTGTTCCTGCTGTATTTCGGTACGGTCTGGCTGAACTGGGGTGGCCACCAGGCCGTCTGGTGGAACCTGCCGGAGCGCAAGTTCTTCATTTTTGGCGCGACCTTCTGGCCCCAGGACTTCATCCTGCTTTCAGGGATTCTGATCGTCAGCGCCTTCGGCCTGTTCTTCATCACCGTGTACGCCGGGCGGGTCTGGTGTGGCTATACCTGCCCGCAGAGTGTCTGGACCTGGATTTTCATGTGGTGCGAAAAGGTCACCGAAGGCGACCGCAACCAGCGCATCAAGCTGGACAAGGCGCCGATGAGCGCCAACAAGTTCCTGCGCAAGTTCAGCAAACACGCGATGTGGCTGTTGATCGGCTTCGTCACCGGCATGACCTTCGTCGGCTACTTCTCGCCGATCCGCGAACTGACCATCGACTTTTTCACCGGCGCAGCCGATGGCTGGTCCTACTTCTGGGTCGGTTTCTTCACCCTCGCCACCTATGGCAACGCTGGCTGGTTGCGTGAACAGGTGTGCATCTACATGTGCCCGTACGCACGCTTCCAGAGCGTGATGTTCGACAAGGACACCCTGATCGTGTCCTACGACCCGCGCCGTGGCGAATCCCGCGGCCCGCGCAAGAAAGGCGTCGACTACAAGGCCATGGGCCTGGGTGATTGCATCGACTGCACCATGTGCGTCCAGGTCTGCCCGACGGGGATCGACATCCGCGACGGCCTGCAGGTGGAATGCATCGGCTGTGCCGCCTGCATCGATGCCTGCGACAGCATCATGGACAAGATGGACTACCCGCGCGGCCTGATCAGCTACACCACCGAGCACAACCTGTCCGGGCAAAAAACCAATAAACTGCGGCCCCGCCTGATCGGCTATGCCACGGTGCTGCTGGCGATGATCGCCTTGCTGGTGACCGCGTTCTTCATGCGATCGCTGGTCGGCTTCGATGTCAGCAAGGACCGCGTGCTGTACCGCGAAAACGCCGAAGGCCGGATCGAGAACGTCTACAGCCTGAAGATCATGAACAAGGACCAGCGCGACCACACCTACCTGCTGGAAGCCACTGGTTTGCCGGACCTCAAGCTGCAAGGCAAGCGCGAGATCAAGGTCGCCGCCGGGGAGATTTTCAGCCAGCCGGTCGAGTTGTCCAGCGCACCGGAACAACTGCCGTCGAGTACCAACGAGGTGAAGTTCATCCTCAAGGACGCCGATGACGCCAGCATCCACGTTGAAGCCAAGAGCCGATTCATCGGCCCACAAATTCGTTGAGAGAAGTGACCATGCCCGCAGCAACTGCCACAAGTCCCTGGTACAAGCACCTTTGGCCGTGGATCATCATCGCCATCCTGGCCTGCTCGGTCACCCTGACCCTGTCCATGGTGACGATCGCGGTGAACAACCCGGACAACCTGGTCAACGATAACTACTACGAGGCCGGCAAGGGCATCAACCGTTCGCTGGACCGTGAGCTGTTGGCCCAGACCCTGCTGTTGCGCGCCAGCGTTCACCTGGATGGCGTGACCGGTGAAGTCGATGTGCGCCTGAACGGCAATAGCGCACCGGCCACCCTGGAGTTGAACCTGATCTCGCCGACGCAGCCGGAGAAGGATCGCAAGATCACCCTCGCCCGCAGCGAAACCGAACAGGGCCGCTACATCGGCCAGGTGAGCGACAAGGTCGACGGCCGTCGCTTCGTGGAGTTGCTGGGCGTGCAGGATGGGAAGACCTGGCGCATGTTCGAGGAAGAACAGGTCAGTCATGACAAGGACCTGCTGCTGGGTGATGAGCCGCTGCAGGGCGCCGAAGACCTGAAAAAATAAAATCGCGCTTCGCGCTTCGCTGGCAAGCCAGCTCCTACAGGATCACGCAAACCTTTGTAGGAGCTGGCTTG